>JAISAF010000018.1 GCA_031266855.1 Spirochaetales bacterium | reverse complement strand
CGGGGAATTGCCTCACGGCAATTCCCCGCCGTGGTTTACCGCCCGCCACCCGCTGATGCGCGCGCAAGGGATTGCAGCGGAAATCCTTTTTTACCGCGAAGCGGTAAAAAAGATTGAAGCGGAAAGCCCGGTTTTTGGCGCTCCGCGCCAAAAATGCGCCCAAATTCTGAAATTATAAATGGGTTATTAAACAGGCTCTGAGCTGCCGCTTATAACCCGAACCACAGTGTCGTTACAACCGATTTCCCGGAGTGAGCGTCTTTAACCGCGGCGTCCAGATGGATATTATTTTTCCTGCACTGCTCCTGTAGGATAGTGAGGTAATAAAAACACATGCCCGTATCTTCATACACGCCGCGTCCGCGCTCCGGGGTTTTAAAAAAGTCCTCAAGATGGCGGCCATCCTTGAAGCTGTAGCTGCGTTCGGTAAAATCTTCCATAAGTTTACGCTCGGCTTCCACATCGGCCCCGTCATTGTACACAGAAAGGCGCAGCCGGAGTCTCCGGTCCCCCCGCGGGATTTCCGAGGGAAGAGCCAGAACCACCGTCGATCCCCGGAAACGCTTCTCTTCCATTATCGATTTTCTCCTTTCCGGGCTTTCGAGTATGCCTTTTACATCGTCCGCGGTTCCCAGCATCCTGACAAGGGAAGAACGTTCCGCCGCGGAAACAAGCTCTATCGCCAGAAAGGACGCGAGATTAAGAATATCAAAACGGTGTATAAATCCGGTTATCACCCTGCCCATATTCTGAATCAGCCTGGTTCTGTCCTCGCTCCTGCTTCCAGCCAGAACAAAGAGAATAAGGGAATGAATATCCCAGGTCAATTCGCGGATAAAGTTGTGAAGGTCACGGGGATCCTCCCGCGTTTCAAGAAACGAACGGGGAAGACTTTTTATGATTTTATGAAACACTTCGTCTTTCAACTCCTCAATTCTGCCAGGCATTCTGGAATTGAGCGTTTCCCGGAAGGATTTTTCGGCTATCTCCATACCCGGCCCAATGGATTTTTTCGGATTTGACCTGTTCCATGCCCGCAAAAGGGGTGAATCAAAAACAGATTCCAGAATGCATGCGTTTATGCGGTGGCGGAACATCGAAAAAAATACCACTTTAACCGCGTCCTCCACATGAACACGGCTGGCGCTTATATCCTTTACCTGTATTTCGATCTTCCGCAGATAATTCTTTAAAAGCAGTTTTTTCAACCACGCGAAACCTGTCTTTTCAAAACGGAAACCAAAATGCCGTCCTCCATCGGCAGTCTCGAAACGATGCAGCCTGCGCTTATGATTGATAAAAAAGGATATTCCCTGTTCGTTCAGAATGATACGCGATGGTACACAGAGAAATAAATCCCTTTGCCTCTTTCGCTCCGGCGTTTTTTCACCGGCGACGCGAATCCTGTCCCGAATTCCAGTCATAGTCTCCTCCCGGCAAAATTGCCTCCCAAAGTTATACGCGCATAATTGCCAGCTCCATAAATACCATCCTACGTAGGCTGATCACACTCCCCGGTTCAAGAAAGAAATCTAAGCGCTAAGCCGCACAAGTCAAATAAGTAAAAAAAAACAAAATATTTTAAATTTCTTTCTTCGACTTATTCGACTTCGCGGTAAATCCCTAAACCCCCGAACCAGCGCCGCCGCTTTGCGAACAGCGCCGTTATCGCCGCTATCGTTACTTATTGATACGAACCATTGGAAAACCATCTGACTACCCCGACTTTGTTTTTTGCCTCGTTGTAAACCATGCCGCCGTTCCAGAACTCCAGGGCCGCAATCAGGCTGCTGCCCCCGTCAAACTGGTCGCTGTGCGGCCCCCGGTAAGCGGCCAGTTGGAGAAAAAGATCAAAATCATTGTTGTACAGGGCTTCCTGGCGCCTGCGGTAAAAATCGTTCCATGCCTCAAGCTGAGCGAATCCCCTGCCCTCATCCTCAATAATAAAACGCACCCTGTTCCGCAGGTCGTACCACACTTTCAGTTTTTTTGAGACATCGTTTTGGTTCCCGTGCTTGATTCCGTTTTTGATTATCTCCGATAACTGCTGTTCCAAAAGCCCGCCTTCAAGAAATTGCTGCGGGCAGCTCTCCAGTATTACGGCGCTGTATTCCCGTATCCTTGAAAAATTACTTTCAAACTCAAGGTACTTCATCCCCTGCGCGTCAAACAGCTCATTGTTTTCGTCAACAATCAATTTCCGTATGATGATGTTTTTCATTGCCGGTCTTCCGTAATAATGCTCAGTATGTTTGACAAACGCATTACCTTGCGCACCGTTCCTTCAATACCGCGGAATTTAAGATTTATGCTTCTTGATTTTGTATATTGAAGTATCCTGATAAGCGCCCCAACCCCGGAACTGTCCATATACGGCGAGCCGGAAAGATCAACATATACCACGCTGTAAACGCCGCCGCTAAGCCTTCCGGTTACATCGCTAAACAGATGATGAGCGTTGTACAAATCGCAGTCCCCCGATACTTTCACAACAAGAGACTTCCCGTCCGCATCCTCGAAAAACTGTATTTCCATATTTTTACTTCCACGGAAAATATACAGAAGCTGTATTCAGGAAATAGTTAAAGGAAGATTATTTTTTCGTTAATACCCGCGGAAATAACAGTATTTTAACACAAAGGCGGTAGACTCACCCGCATGCGTAATGATACCACAAACACGGACGCTCCGGCCGCAAGGCCGCCGCTGCGCTCGTATCCCAATTCCATACAAAGACTCGCCAGATATTTTACAACCATCAGCGCGGATGAAAAAATAGCCGACCTTGCGGATTTTCTTGACCGGGACCGCCGGATTTTTGCGGTATGCGTGGTTGATAAGGAATCCCGGCCCCAGGGAATTATACAGCGCGACAAACTTTTCCTGCTCCTGGGAAAACGTTTCGGCTGGGACCTCATGGGCCGCAGAATGGTACAGGAAATAGCCGAAGAAGTCCCCGTATATCCAGGCGAAACAAATATCCTCGGCGTGTCACAGTTTCTCAGCGCCACCCTGCGCGACAGAGCCCCGGAGATGGGAAGCAGCCTTATAGTCCTAACCGGAGACGGCGGGAAATTTACCGGCATGCTGTCCTTTCAGGACCTGTCCAATTATTTTGTTGATATGACCAGCAGGGATATAGCGCTGGCAAGCCTGCTTCAGGAACGCTTCCTCGCGTGCGCCGACGGAATTCCCGACGCGCGGATTCAGGTAAACGCCTGGTCGCTCCCCGCGATGGGCGTAGGCGGGGACTTCTATTTTATAAAAAACCTGGGAGCCGGACGTTTTTTCGCAGCCCTGTGCGATGTTTCCGGCAAAGGCATTGCCGCCTCCCTGGTGGTATCAATGGTCTGGGGCTTCCTGCGCGCCGATCCCCTGCGCGCCGGCCTTACCAGGCTTATCAGCGATTTGAACACACTCATAATCAGTACGTTTCACATGGAAAAATATCTAACCGGCTTTTTTATGATCTGCGACTCCACCAAAAAACAAATCCTGTTCGCCGATATGGGCCATGCCCACAATGTGATTTTAAGAAACGGCGCCATAAACACTCTGGAAAAAGCCAGAGTGAATCTTCCCCTGGGAGTTGAAACGGATATAAAACCAGCAGCCTTCCGCGCGCAAGTCAAACGCGGCGACGCGCTACTCATCTATACCGACGGAATCACCGAACAGGACAATCCCGCCGGCCAGGAATTCGGCGACCAGCGGCTTCTCGAACTTGCCCGCCGGAGCCTTGACAAAGGAGAAAATCTTGAAACCCTGCTCGTCCCCGCCCTCGAGGATTTCAGAAAAAACACCCCCCAGCGCGACGACATGACCTGCCTTTTTTTCAGATTCTAAAACCGTCTTTGGGCGCATTTTTTGCCCGTGGAATCCACGGGCAAAAAACCGGGCTTTCCGCTGCAAGTCCTCGGATTTGCCCATGCAAATCCTGTGGGCTTTCCGCTCCAATCCCTTGCGCGAGCGGCACGTTATGCGCTACACACGTATTTATCACCACCACCGGCTGCCGCCACCATGCGTATAGCAAACCCTTATTATGTAATTATTCAGCCGGTTTTGAGCTAATTCTTTATTGTAGTATAAGAAAACAGCTCAAGTGAAAATTTTCGATAATAAATAATTAGAATTACGTCATTCGTTATGCCGCGGCAACTTGCGTAATTTCAATATTATTATATAGCTGAATAGTTACGTTATTATTATACTTCACG
>JAISAF010000159.1 GCA_031266855.1 Spirochaetales bacterium | reverse complement strand
CCGCATACGCAATTGTGCGACCAGCCTCCCACGGATTTTTGCTGCGCAAAAATCCGCGACCGCCTGGTTGTACGTGCATAATTACCGATGGTAATTATGCGCCAGCGGAATTGCCAGTGGCAATTCCGCTGGCTGCCGCTGGTGCGGCGGCAGCCGGTTGGTGATAAAGACGTGCACAGCGCGTTACGCGCTGCGGCTGGTGGCAAACCACGCAATTTTTCCCCAGCAAAATTGCGACCGCCTGGTTGTGCGCAGCTAATTGCCAAAGGCAATTAGCTGCCCCGGAATTGCCGTTGGCAATTCCGGGGGCTGAGTCTAAGCTGCCGCTGCGCAAGGGATAGGAGCGGAAAGCCCACAGGATTTGCATTGGCTGGTCGCGATTTTGCGAAAGCAAAATCGCTGCTCGCCCATGCATCCTGGGCAAATCCGAGGACTTGGAGCGGATAGCCCGGTTTTTTTGCCCGCGTAGCGGGCAAAAAAATGCGCCCGAATTACAAATGGATTTTTGAACAGCTTTCGCTTTCATAAACAAAATGTTATAACTCTCTAAGCCCCGAATTAATGGCATTCGGTTCCGCTTTTCCGGTGGTTCTGTACCACTTGCCGGTTCCAATATTCCTGTATAGCTTATAGGCAGCTATTATGATGACAAAACGAATTGCGTATATACGCGGACTGTGCGCCTGTATCTGGATGTTCTTTTTCCTGCCGGCGCTCCACGGGCAGGAGGGGCCGCGTATCCGGGCCTTTGAGGTAGTGGGTCTTACACGGACAAAACTTTCGGTTATTGAACCATATTACATGCCTTTTATTGGAAGCCTGTATGCCGGGTTTTCCGCGGACAGACTGATACAGGATTTGCGGAAACTGGAAATTTTCAATTCCGAAATACAGGTTTTTCCGAGGGAACTGGAAAACGGCGATGTGAATGTAGTTATCGTTCTGGAGGAAAAATGGACGCTTCTCTCTATTCCTTTTGCGAGCGCTACAAGCAGCGGGACTCTCTATGGGGGGATTGCCCTTTTTGAAACGAACTTTCTTGGCTACAACAAAAAAATCTATGCTATAGGGGTCCTGTCCACGCGGGGCTGGAGAGGGATATTCGGGTATACGGATCCTTCGCTTTTCGGTTCGGACTTTGAGTATTTCGGCATATTCTCCGGCGGCGTCAACGAGCGCAGCTTTGTGGACGAACGGGAAAACGAATGGCAGAACTTTGAAACGACGAATATAAACGCCCGCAGCGGCATCGCGTGGAATGTTACCGAAACGGTGAAGCTCGGAGCGGGGGCGGGTTTCCTGAGCAGCGACGTGAATAAGGATTTTAAATCGGCATTTCCTGCCCCGGCTTCGGCGCGCATGGCGCTGGGAGCGCTGTCTTTTCAGTATGAAGACCTGTATTACGATAATGTTCTTGTGTACGGCCTTGCCTTGAGAGCGCAGTATGAACAGTATTTTCCGCTGTCCGCGGATTCTTTATCGTACTGCCAGTACGAGGGGAGTCTGAACTACCAGGTTCAGGTTTTCGGCGAACACCGCGCGGGCTTTTCCGCCATGGGGATGTATATTCCCGGTGCGCCGCTCATTATGGAACAGGATGTCGGTGAAAGAATACTGAAAACCCTTCCTGGGGATTTTGTCGCGGACAGTGCCGCCGCGGCGCGGGTATCATTTGAGTATCTTATTTCCAGTTTTTCCTGGGGCGCCTTGACCGCGCAGGCGGTGTACGAAGCGGGCGTTTTCAGCCTGGACGATGGTTCCCCTTCGTATTCGCATGGCCCCGGCGGCGGCCTGCGGGTATATTTGGCGAAGATAGCCGTTCCAGCCTTTGGGCTTGATATATATTATAATGTACGCACAGGGAAATCAAACGCGAGTATGTATATGGGCCTGTCGTTTTAGCTCTTTACACGGGAGGGCTTTTCAGGCCACATTTGAAAGGCTGGAGATACACATGATAAAAACGCTGGTAAAAAAAATCTTTTCGGTTTTCGTGGTTCTGTCCGCGCTTCTGTCTGGAAGCTGCGCGTCTCTTCAGCCGGGGGACATTCCTCCGCAGTCCGCGTGGGAGGAGCCGCAGCCGCTGCGCGTGGAAATGGACATTGATGTTTTTCAGATGCGGCTTGATCTGCTGCGGGAAAGCAAGGACGCGGCTGCTGCTGGTAGCGGCAGCCTTACTGTTACCGATGGAAGCAATACACGCAACGACCGGCTGGTACCCTATCATTATCTGGGAACCTATATTGGTAACGGCCTTTTCCTGGATATCAATGGGAACGTAGTGGTGGATATTATCCGTCTTTTGGGTTTTGACGAGGCATACTCCTTTAAACTGAGTAAAGTAAAATCCGGCGCTCTTATTGACGCCCCGCAGGAGATTTCCAAAGCGGGCAGGACAATTACCCTGAATGAAGGCGGCTGGGTCGATAGCGATATTGTTGTCCAGATTGAGGATGAGGGCCTTTCCCTGAAAAACAGTATGCTCTTTCCACCCGATAAAATCGCCAGCGTTGATAAGCGGCTGGAATATCTGCCGTCCGGCCTTTTTTCCGAATTCCGCAAGGCAACCATAGAACAGGACGGAGATATAACCAGAGGTTCAACGGGGTACCGGGTGCAAAAAAAGAGCGACGACCATCTGGATTTGAATGGATCATACGAAATTATCAGGGAAAACGACAAAATTATTCTTCAGGGCATGGGCAACCCCATCTTTACGATAGTGAAATCGGGAGACCGTTATGTCTTTTTCCGCTCGCAATCCTATGGCTCATGGATAGAAAAACTGCCGGATCGTATACGCATATCGGACAACGGAAGCATTACCGAATACGTCTATGAAATTGGAACCAGGCCGGAAAAGCAGCCCTCCGCGCGGCAGCAGCAGAGCGAAGAAAGGTCTCAGCCTGTTAAAAGGGCAAAAAGAGGAAGGGTAAAAACCGATACGAGGGTTGACAGAAATACCAGCCGGGAGGCAAGTCCTTCGTTACAGCCGAACTGATTGGCAAAAATCGATATATTTGCCGCGGCGGGCATCGCGGAGAAAAGTACCGGGACTGATAGCAGATAACCGGAAAAGCCGAAAAGTTTCAGCAGGGCAAATACGGAAAGGGGAATTACCGCGAGACGGAAAATAATGCCGCCATACATACCGGCGCCTTTCCAAATATCCCGAAACCTCAGATGCGTCAGAAGGGAACCGATAACGATCATCGAAAGCGGCGTCGTTAATCCGCCCAGCATGTCAAGAGGCCGTTCAAGAATGGGGGGCAGGCGGAAGGGCATCAGGAAAAGGATGAAACCGCTTACGCTGGCTATGACCCCGGGATTTTTCCAGGGGATTGGGTGTTTTTTCCCCGGCGTGTCCCCGGCAAAAACCATGAAGCCCGTACCTACGGTAAACATGAGCAGGGGATAGATGATATTGAACACAACGCCGTAGAAAACGGCTTCCTTTCCGAAAAAGGCTTCAAGTACGGGATAGCCCATAAAGGCCGTATTTGAAAAAAATACGCAGAAACGGTATACCGCCGCGTCCTGCCTGTTCGCGCGCAGGAGTTTCGGTACGAACCAGGCATATACCGAGTACAGGAGGTAGCAGCCCACCATGATGCAGAATATGAGGGCCGCGTCGGTAAGCCGCTCATGGGAAAACTCTATTTGGAGGGACGAAATAGCCAGGGCGGGGAGGCTTATGCTGAGGATGAAGCGCGAAAATCCCCGCGTTACCTGTAAATCCAGAACGCCGGCTTTCCGCGCCGCGTATCCGGCGATAATCAGGATAAAAAGAATAACGACCTGTACAAACGCGGATGTAAACGCCATAGGGGCAGTATACAAAAAGGCCGCAAGCGCGTCAAATTCCCGCAACTTTCCGCGTTCCCGGCGCGTCAATAAAGAAAGACAGGGCGGCAGGGCAGCGGCATTTACTTTTTTCCCTATAGCGCATTTTTTGCGGCAAAGCCGCAAAAAACCGGGCTTTCCGCTTCAATTCCTCGGATTTGCTTATGCAAATCCTGCGGGATTTCCGCTGCAATCCCTTGCGCCGCCCCAGCGGCTAACCCCGGCGCGTAAAACCAGGCCCGCAAAATCGCTTCGCGATTTTGCGGGCCAGCAAGTTATGCGCAATTTGTTTTTTATAATAG
>JAISAF010000427.1 GCA_031266855.1 Spirochaetales bacterium | reverse complement strand
TTCGCTGAGGATCTTATCCGGCGGCTGGCGCTTATCGCGGAGAGGGAGAAACCGGCTTCGATGAAGTGTTTTATTGCTTTTGCCCAGCCGCCGGGGAAAAAGAGGAAGACTATGACGATAGGCGGGGAAACTGTGCTGGATGCCGGGGGAGGATTTTTTATATGAGCCAGGAAACTTGTGTTCATGCTTCTGTTCATTCTGTTCATATCGAGACTTTTAAGCGGGCGAATTTTTTTCCGGGTTTGCAGGCTGGCCCCGCGTACTGGAACTCCATAGAGGACTACCGTTTTGCCAAGGAGCGGCTGTACAACCAGCTTTTTCATGGTTTTGGGGTCGTGCCGGGTTATCTTGATTCCTTACAGGTTCAGGCGGAGAAAACCAAAGGCGGGCTTTTGACGCTTCTGGTATCGCCGGGGCTGGCTATTGACGGGGAGGGCCGGCCGCTGTTTCTTTATGAGCCGCAGGCTCTGGTTCTTGATATAAAAAAATTCAAGCCGCCTTGCCGGGTGTATCTGCTTATCCGGTATGAGGAAAAACCCGATGAGTTTTCCCGTAACACGGAAAATCCCGACCTTGAGGGGTATCGCAAGCGTCTTGAAACGGCGAGGCTTGCTATCGCGTGCGAAATCCGTGAACCGGAGCTGGAGATAGAACTGGCGCGTATTCAGCTTGAGGAAGAGCAGGACGGGCTGGTAAGCGGGATCAGAAATACCGAAGATTTCTGCGATCCGGGGCCGAACAGCCTTGATTACCGTTTTGTGCCGTGGGCGGCGCGTGTGAAACGGGGGGTATCGGTTTATTTGGAAAAATTTCTTACAGAGGTTTTGGAACAAAGCCGCAGTCTGGGCGCCTCCGGTTTCGAGGCGCTGCCGCTTGCTTCCCTGCGCGGTATGCAGACGACGGCCCTGACCGCGAAAATGATTATCCAGAGTTGCGGCGTTTTTTTTGATGATATTATTCATCTCCTGAAACCTCTTTTTGATCTGGATCACCAGATTCTTTTTGAGATTGCTGAGTATGAGCGCGATCACGAAGAGGCCGGAAGGCTGTGGACAACGAAAAACAGTTACGAGCTTTCCCGCACGGCGATGTATGATTTTGGCGAAAGGCTGAAAACCTACTCTGGCGCGTATGGGGAACTGCATCAGCTTTTACGGGCGCACGAGGCGGTGATGAAGGGGCTTCGGCAGATTCTTATTACGAAGGAGGTTTCGGGCGAGGATATCCGGTATTTGAGTTATGCCATGCCGCACATACTCCTTTTTGAGGAGGAGCGCTACACCCTGGTTGATTCGGTGGATCTTGGTTCGGCGGAATCTCTGGAATCCCATCAGGTTGAGTTCGTGGATACCTCTCATCCTGGAACCTCAAACGAGGCGTTTTTCTATCCTGATGGAACCCTTGTCCGCGATACGGTGAAGCGCTGGGTCGGCGGCGCTATGCGGCTGCGCCTGCGTAATCTTATCAAAGGGCGCAGGCTGCTTATTATCCGGCGCACGGATATTTACCGGGGAAGTTATTCGGTAGAACTTACTTTGGATGGAAAAGTCCTTCGCGTTTTGTCCGTGGATACGGCGGACACCCGGCGGCGGTGGCGGAATCTTTTCGCGGTCTTTGAGGAGACCGACATCGGGGCGAACTCCTGCGAGCTGAACTTTTCCATTGGCGAAAAGGGCCGCGATAATTCGGGCTCTTTGTGGGCCTATCAGGTTTTATAGGAGGCGGCGCGTGAGATTCAAATACTGCAAGGAGGGCCACCTTATGGATCCCTCATGGAAATGCTGTCCTGTCTGCCTCGCGCCTCTACGGGGCTGGCTGGTACGTGTCGGGGAGGAAGGCAGGGCGGACGGGGTGTATCCGGTACATGAGGGCAAGTCCTTTATCGGGAGCGGGGCGGACAGCGAGATCCGCGTTCCGGGCGGGGGCCTGGCGCGGCAGCACGCCTATCTTAGCATCGGGGAACTTTGCTCGGTTGTCGATTTGGGGAACGGTCCGCCCATGACGGTGAATAATATCCAGACAGTGAAATCCGTGCTGATTGACGGGGATATTATCAGGCTGGGGGATATGGTGTTCAAGGTGAAATTATTGTAAGCCGGAGGCTGGTATGAAATTGCGCAGACTGTGGAGTCTTTTCCAAAACCCATTTGTAATTTTACTCCGATTCGGAATTTGGGCGCCTTTGCGGCTAAGGCCGCAAACCGGGCTTTCCGCTCCAAGTCCTCGGATTTGCTTATGCAAATCCTGTGGGCTTTCCGCTACAATCCCTGGCGCGCGCCCAGCGGCAGCGCAAAATCGCGTCGCGATTTTGCTGGCAGACCCACGCGCCGCCCCATGGGTTTTCCCGGTTCCGGGAAAGGCAAAGGTTTTTTGTCTATCCATAATTCTGTTTCTGGTAGCGGGATTCGCCGCGGCCCAGGAGGACAGAGCAAAGCTGAATGTGCGGCTGGATCAGATTATTTCCCGCGATTTTCCTGAAATGACGGTTTACGCTTCGGTTGAAGACGAGAAGGGGGAGGCCCTTGCCGGGCTTGCGCCGGGGCTTTTCCGTTTCCGTGTTGACTCTCTTGAGGAGGAAGGGGATTTCACCCTGCTTCCTTTTTCCCTGCATGAGGAGCCGGTGGATTATTCCCTGCTTTTTTCATCGGGAGGCATTATGGAAGGCGAGCCTCTAGAGTTTCAGAAGGCGGCCCTCCTTCAGTTTATTGACGGCTTGCGCGACCAGGATACGCTGTCCCTCTACACGGTAGGGGAGGAGGCCGGGGTTCTTTTCGAGGAACAGAAAAAGGCTGATATTGATACTTCCCTGATAAGCAGGACAACCGTAAACTCCGGGCAGCCGCGGCTGTATGACTGCCTGATAAGTGTTATACGCACTGCCGCGCGGCGGGATGCCAGGCGCAAGGCGGTGATTCTGATTTCCGACGGGCGCGACCAGGGCAGCCGTTTCACCAAGGAACAGCTTGCCGCGGTACTCGCGGAATCGGGACTGCCTGTGTACGCGGCGGGTATCCGCGTGCTGGGAACCCAGAGCCTTTCGGTTCTGAATGAAATCGCGGATTCCACTGGAGGCGCCTATCTGTATACGCGGAATCTGAAAGATATTCCCGCCAGCCTGAAAAACCTTGCCCGCAGGATTACCCGCTGTTACGTTATTTCGCTGGAAGTGGAGAAGCTTCGCGCGGACGATTTGCCCCATACGCTTGAGCTGACTGTTGATGAGCGGGACGCGTGGGGCAGGGGAAGCAGAACCTTTATCGCGGTCAAAAATCCCCTGCCGCCCTGGGTTAAATGGGCGGCGGCGGGTCTGGTTGTGCTTTTTATCGTCGCCGCGGTGGTTCTTCATATTATAGTCCGCGTGTGCAGGCGCAGGCGTATGGGAATAACCCGCCGCCGCTGCCCGGTGTGCAAACGGCGGATGAAGGATTCCTGGGACTGGTGCCCTTTTTGCAAATACCTGCCGGCGAAGAAACAGAAACAAAAGGAGAAAAAGGCATGAACGCGGTTTCGGTTCCTGGCGTATATGTGGAAGATCAGAAATACGCTTTAAGCCCCCTTCGCATGGACAAAAGCTGCTGTGCTGGTTTTGTGGGTATCGCCGAGCGCGGGCCTCTGAACAGGCTGGTCCTCGTTGACAGTTTTGACGCTTATAGCGGGATATTCGGCGGGTTTGACACGGCAGGGGTTCTGCCGCTGTCGGTTTACAGTTTTTTCAAATGCGGGGGAAGCCGCTGCGCCGTTGTCCGGGTGGCGGCCGAAAAGGAGGCCAGGCCCGCGCGGCTGTCTCTGAAATGCGAGGGGGGCGGTTTTATCCGCTTTACCGCGAAAAGCGAGGGCGCCTGGGCGAACCATATTGCCGCGCGGGTTTGGCATGAAAAAGGCGGCTCGGCGGAAAAGAGGTTTTCGCTGCGGCTGTCCTGCAAAAAAAGGATTGAAACCTATCTTGATCTTTCGCTGAATCCAAAGTCCGGGCGGTATTATCTTCCTTTTATCAACAGCCGTTCAGCCCTGTGCGCCGTGGAGGGGGAAAACCCCAAGGGCCCGCCGCGTGAATGTTTCGCGCTTCGGGCGGAGGGCGGCGCGGATGGAATCGCGGATATGTCGGCTGGGGATTTTATTGGCTGGTACGGGGGAACCGGCAGATGCCGGGGTATAGGGGCTTTTGAAGGCCGGGACGATATTGACCTTATTGCCGCTCCTGACCTTTCGTGGCTTCTGCTTGCGCCGGGGAAAAGCCGCGGGGAAAAAGAGGAGAATGTTTTTTCCGCGCAGGCCGCGCTGGTAAACCAGGCGCGGATGTTTCCTGGCCGTTTCGCGGTACTGGACGCGCCGGATCGCTGTGACATAGCGCAGGCCGCCGCCTGGGCGCGGAAATTTGATTCGGCTTCGGCGGCCCTTTACTATCCGGCGGTGGAAGTGCTGGATCCGCTTGATCCCGGCGGCGCGAAAACCGTTCGCATTCCCCCTTCGGGAGCCGTATGCGGCTGTATCGCGGCACAGGAGGCGCGGCGGGGAATCTTTTACGCGCCGGCGAATGTAACGCTGTGCGGCGCCGCGGCCGCGGCGTACAGGCCAACGGCGGCGGAGGAAGATTTTTTGTATTCATCGGGGGTAAATGTCCTGAAATATTTTCCGGGCCAGGGGGTAAAAATCTGGGGCTGCCGCACGCTTTCCTCCGATCCGGCCTGGAAATATATAAATGTGCGGCGCACGTTCAGCCGTATTTCGCGGAGTCTGAAAAAGGGAACACAGTGGGCTGTTTTTGAGCCAAACACCGGGAACCTTCGTAAGCGCCTGGCGCGCCAGGTGTCGGGTTTTCTGCTTGATTTGTGGACAGCGGGCTGCCTTGCGGGAACCACGCCCGGCCAGGCGTTTTTTGTCCGCTGCGATGAGGAACTTAACCCGCCGGAGAACGCCGGGAGGGGCATTCTTACATTCGAGGCTGGCGTTGCTATTACCCGTCCGCTTGAGTTTTTTAGAATCCGCATCATAGCGGAAAAGGAAGGAGGAAGCGTATATGTGGAACAATCTTTATAAAAGGAGGCTGCGATGGCTGATGATACAAGAATTACACCGTATCTGTTTACGGTGGAGATCGATGGTATCGAGACGGCAAGGTTTCAGAAGTGCGAGGGTCTGGAGGCAGAAACTTTTGTGTATGAAATCGAAGAGGGCGGACTTAATACCACGACTCGTAAATTTTACGGGAGAACCAGATACCCAAATCTGGTTCTGGAAAAGGGGATCAGCGCGGACGGAACCCTGTTTGACTGGTACCGGCAGACGGTACTGGAGGATAGAAAAGTCGAACGGAAAAACGGCTCCGTGATTCTTAAGGACGCGGGGAATAATGAAGTGAAGCGCTGGAATTTTTTTCAGGCCATTCCCTGCCGCTGGGTAGGGCCGCGCCTTGAGGGGAATATGGGAGCGGAGTTTGCCCTGGAACGTATTGAGATCGCTCATGAGGGGCTTGTTGTGGATACCGGATAAGAGGCTGTTCGATATAGGGAAAAATCATGGGTGCGGCAGCCGGTTAGTGATAGCCGCGCGCCTGGCGGCAGACCTGTAAGCGTAACCGTTGGCTGAAAGCTCAGGTGGCGGCAAAATCGCGAAGCGATTTTGCGCTGCCGCCGCGCAAGGGATTGAAGTGGAAAGCCCACAGGAAGCGCATCGGCGCTTCCGAGGACTTGGAACGGAAAGCCCGGTTTTTGGCGCTTTGCGCCAAAAATGCGCCCAAATTCTGATATTGAAGTGAGGTTATAAAGATTTTGAACCGATTCCAAGGGGTTCGATTTCTTTAGAAGGAGGATGTATGGCTTTGGAGAAGGCTGTTATTTCAAATCTCGATACCGGCGAGGATATTCCGGTTCTTTTTAATCCGCGGGAGTATGTGCTGGAGAAGAAAACTCCCTGGACGGAGATGAATGTGTTTGGCCTGGATTCGCCGCCTGTTCAGTTTACGGCGGGCGAAAGGAAGAGGCTCATTATGGAACTTTTTTTTGATACTTCTGAGGAAAAGACCGATGTGCGCGAATATACGCGGCAGATTGAAACTTTGATGCTGGTAAACGCGCAGGAGCACCGCCCGCCCCTTTTGCGCTTTTATTGGGGGAGTTTGAGTTTTGACTGCGTGCTTGAAGACCTGGTTCAGCGTTATACGCTATTCCGGCCCGATGGTACGCCGCTGCGGGCAATCCTGAAAGCGGTGTTTAAGGAATACGCGACGGCGGCGGCTCAGCTTTCCCAGACGCGGCGTGAGTCCGCCGACCATACGAAAAGGCTCGCGTTGAGGGAGGGCGAAAGTCTTGCGTCTCTCGCGGCGCGGGAATACCGGGATCCTTCAAAGTGGCGTGTTATCGCGCAGGCGAATGATATTGACGATCCGGAAAATATCGCGGCGGGGACTCTTGTCGAACTGCCGCCTTTGTATTGAAGGGAGGGCTGTATGGGCGAAAATACCCGCCTTGCCCCTGTATGGATTGTTTATGCCGATGGCAGGCGGCTTGATACCGGACACGAGGGGGCTTTGCGCCGCATTGTTGTCAACGACCGGCTTTCCGGCTTAAGCGGTTTTTCGCTTGTGTTTCAAAGCCCGGAGGTTCCGGTTCGTGACAGGGGCGTTTTGAGTCTGGGGAGCCGGATAGAAATCCATTTAGGTTATAAAGACGCTGTGGAGAAAGTTTTTGAGGGCGATGTTATGGGGTTTAAGACGAGTCTGTCCGGCCTGGGGCCGGATCAGCTTACGGTAAAGGGCGCGGGGGATTTGCACCGGCTGCATCATGGAAAGCATTACCGCAGTTTCGGGAAAAAGACCGCGGCGCAGATCATCCGGGCTTTGGCGGAGATTCATTCCTTGAAGGCGGAGGTCGAGGATTTCGGCGCTCAGCAGGAGTTTTGTTCTGTCCGGGAAGAGACTGATTTGGAGCTTGTTCTTCGGCTTGCTTCTTTATATGGGAAGGAGGTATACGCCGCGGAGGGTACTTTGTATGCGGCTTCGGAAATTACTGTGCGTCAGGATCAGATCATTTACGAATGGGGTAAGAGTCTTATGGATTTCGAGGCGGAAGAGAGCATCCAGGGGCTTGTGCCGGAATACACTGCCTGCGGCTGGGATACTGAAAAGACCGAGGGGTTTAGCGCCCGCGCCCGGCCCGCGGATATGCCTCTGCGTGTGGGGGGCGCTTCTCACTGGAGCGGCCTTGTGCGCGCGAATCTTTCGGCATGGGAAGGTATGTGCGCCGACCCGCGCTACCGGGACGCGGAAGACGCGCGGGTTTCGGCTGCCGCCCTTTTGCAAAAAAACTCTTTCCGTTTTGGACGTGGCCGGGGAAGCGGGGAGGGCAACTGCAAACTGCGGCCGGGCATGAGGCTGACTATTAAGGCGGCGGGCGAAGCTTTTAGCGGCGAATATATCGCTCACAGTGTATGCCAGCGTTTTGATTACTCATCCGGTTACAGGACGGATTTTACTTTGAAAAGGAATATGTCCCCATGCTGATACACGATATTCTTCCCCGCTCGCGGGTAAACGGTCCGGGAGAGCGTTTTGTTGTGTGGACACAGGGCTGCTCCCGGGGCTGCGCGGGCTGTTTTAATCAGCGGACACATGGGAAATTGTTACCGGGAGGGATGGAATTATCCGTGGAGGAAATCATTTCTCTGATTCCTCCAGAAAGGGTAAGCGGCATAAGCGTGTCCGGCGGGGAGCCTTTTGAACAGCCGGAAGAACTTCACCGGCTCCTCATCGCGGCGCGGAAGCTGAATCTCCATACCCTGGTGTATTCGGGTTTCACTTATGGGGAACTGTGGAAAACCGCCCGCGGGATACTGCGTGAAATCGATATCCTGATTGATGGGCCTTATATCCGGGAGATACCTGCCGCGGGTCCCTGGGCGGGATCCGGTAATCAGAGAATCCTCTGTCTGGAGGAGGGGGAAATCGTTGTGGCGCGGAGCGCGGCCGCGCGAGGATATTGCGAGACGGAAATTTTTATTGGCGCGGACGGAAATATAACGGAAACCGGCTTGTTCAGCCTTGCGCGCGCGGCAGGGGAATCCGGCGGTTTTGCTAAGGAGGAGGGCGGAATATGAATGAAAACAGGTCGGCCGGGGCAATAGAGACTTTGATCAGGGCGCGCTACCCGCTTATTTATGTTGTATCTTTCGAGGAAGGCCGGGTGATCCGGAGCCTGAAATGTATTACCACCGCGCGGAAAAAGGAACTCGCGGCCTGGACCGTTACCCAGGGGCTTGCGCTCCCGGATGGTTCGTTTATAACGGAACTCAAAGATCCTATCAAGGTGCTTGATTACATTCTGCAAAGCGCGGCGAATGGCCTTTTTGTTCTGCACGACTATCACCACTACCTGAACGACCCTATAGTCGTGCGTAAACTGCGGGACGCGGCGCATGCCTTAAAAACAACGCGTAAGAATATTATTTTTCTGTCGCCGGTTCTTAAGGTTCCGGTGGAGCTGGAAAAGGAAATCGCTGTTATTGATTATGAGCTGCCTGACAAGAAGGAAATCCTGGAGATTATCGGGAAAATACGCGGCAGCCTTGAAAATCCCGGGCCGGCGTGCGGTCCTGATGAACAGGACAAAATCGCGGAAACGGCCCTGGGTCTGACGGCGGAGGAAGCGGAGAATGTTTTCGCGAAAAGCCTTGTCCGTAAGGGGGCTTTTGATATCGCGGTCATCCTTTCTGAAAAAGAACAGATCATCCGCAAATCGGGAGTGCTTGAATACTGCCATGTAAACGAGAGTATACAGGGAGTGGGCGGCCTGGACGAATTGAAAAAGTGGCTTGTAAAACGGGGTAAGGCTTTTACCCCGCAGGCCCGTGAGTTTGGTTTGCCTGAACCCAGGGGCATACTGCTTCTGGGGATTCCCGGCTGCGGGAAAAGCCTGAGCGCGAAGGCCATTGCCGGACTGTGGCGGCTGCCTCTGCTCAAGCTGGATGTGGGCAAGGTGTTTTCCAGTTATATCGGTTCCAGTGAGGAAAACGTGCGCCGCGCTGTCAGAACGGCGGAATCTATCGCGCCCGCTATCCTGTGGCTCGATGAAATTGAAAAGGGGTTTTCCGGACTTGGTTCATCCGGTATGACAGACGGCGGGACAACGGCACGGGTGTTTGGCGCTTTTCTTACCTGGCTACAGGAAAAAACGTCGCCTGTTTTTGTTGTCGCCACGAGTAATAATGTCAGCCAGCTTCCGCCGGAACTTTTGCGCAAGGGACGCTTTGACGAGATTTTCTATGTAGACCTTCCTTCAAAGGAAGAGCGGGAACAGATATTTGGCATTCATTTGGAGAAGCGCGGGCGCGGCGCGCAGAATTTTGATTTGTGCGCGGCGGCGGCAAAGACCTCTGGATTTTCGGGTTCCGAAATTGAGGAGGTCGTCGTCTGCGCCCTGTATGACGCTTTCGATCAGGGCCGCGAACTTACGCAGCAGCACATTATAACGGCGGCGCAGGCCATTATTCCACTTTCGCAGACAATGGAAGAGCAGATACGGGCTGTCCGTGAATGGGCGAAACTCCGCGCCCGCCGCGCAAGCTCCATCCGCTGGGAAGAAGAATCCGCCGCGGTACGGCAACTGGAAATATAAATGGGAGGGCTGCATGAGGGATG
>JAISAF010000423.1 GCA_031266855.1 Spirochaetales bacterium | reverse complement strand
CGGGGATGTGCGCGGCAAGGGATGTCCAGTCCTGGGAGTGCTGGGCGCCGTAGAAAGCGCCGACGGAGATGCGTACAACACAGGGCATTTGAAGTATGCCGGCGCTCATGCCCTGCCACTTGGCGAGCTGGTTAAAAAGCTCATCGGCGCAGCAGCCCATAAAATCGCCCCACATGATTTCCGGCGAGGCCCGGCCGCCCATGAGAGCGTAGCCTACTCCCGCGCTGATGATAGAGGACTCCGCGATGGGCGTGTTAAACAGGCGGTGCCGGGGAACCGATTCGTACAGGCCCGAGAGTACGCCAAAGGAATTCCCGTGTTCGCGCACATCTTCGCCGAAGAGGATGAAGCTGGGGTCTTCGTAGAACTTATCGTGCAGGGCTTCAAAAACGGCGTCCCGGTAGGAGAATACTTTCAGCGGCGATACGGGTTTTCCTGTTTCGTCAAGGCCGAAACGGATTTTACCGGCGATTTTTTTCGCGCGGCTGTTATCCTCCTTTTTGCCGGTAACTTCCGGTTCGCGGTCCGCCATTTTTGGGACGCGCCGGTTGGAAAACATACACTTCGCGATGGAGTCCGGGTCTGTAAAGAAATTCATGCGCGGGGAAAAATCCGGGTCTATGGCATATTTCAGGATTTCAGTGATTTTTGCTTTAATGCCGGTCTCAATACCGGAAGCGAGTTTTTCATCCAGAAGTTTTTCCGCGATAAGGCCCTTTTTGTAATCAGCCAGGCAGTCGGCGGCCATCCACGCGTCGATTTCTTCTTTGGAGCGGTAGGCGTTAGGATCGGTGGCGGAGTGCCCGGCGTGGCGGTACACGAGGGTGTCAAGAAGCACGGGTCCCTTATTTTGCAGAATAAGGGCTTTCTTGCGGCGGAAAGCGTCGATAACGGCAAAGGGATTGTACCCGTCAATCCTCTCGGCGTGAAGGGCATCGCCGTTAAAGGCGGCTCCGGTTCTGGCGAGGATGCCGTAGCCCATTGTTTCACCGGCGGTCTGGCCGCTCATGGCGTAACAGTTGTTCATAAAGTTAAAAATAACCGGAAGGCCGCCCCGGTACTTTTCGTCCCAGAGTTCAGTAAGCTGGCCCATGGTTGCGAAATTAATGCCTTCCCAAACAGGGCCGCGGCTTAAAGAGCCGTCGCCGGAGTTGACAACAATAATTCCCTTCTGGCCCGACAGCCTTTTGTAAAGAGCCGCTCCCGCGCCGATACTGGCGGAGCCACCGACAATGGCATTGTTGGGATAGATGGCAAATGGAGTAAAAAATACGTGCATGGAATTCCCAAGACCGCCGGTAAAACCCGTCTCCCTGCCAAAAAGTTCGGTCATAAAACCGTAAAGAAAAAAGTTAAAGGCAAGATCTCGTATATCCGAACCGCCCATACCCATACCCTGGGCCGCGCCCGCGGACAGCCCGGCGGCGGTAATTTTCTCCGCGCTGCGCAGCAGCGCCCCGCCGCGAAAGTCCTTCATAATGCCGTAGAGTTTTTTCTCGTCCAGCCGCCGTATCGCCGAAAGCCCCCGGGCCAGGACTTCGCCATGACTGCGGTGTGTGCCGAAAGTGTAGTCATCAAAATCCAGCGCGTAAGCCTGGCCCACCGCGGAAGCTTCCTGGCCCTGGGACAGATGAGCCGGGCCAGTGTAGGAATATTCAATACCGTTGTAGTTTTTGACAGTGCGCACACCCTGCACCATATTTTCAAACTCGCGGATAAGGCGCATGTCATAAAACATATTTGTAAGGCCGTCATCCGGAAATTCCCCACGCACATCTTTCAGTTTTTTCTGATATGTATTAACGGGAATATCGGGAATATGCAGAACACCAGGTTTTCGGACTTCGGCGGGGTTTATGAATTGGGAAATAGGCATATATCACTCCTCCTCGTGCAAATATTCTTCTATAAGTTTTTCTGTTATTTTTAAGTGTTCGCAAATCGCCCGGATACAGGCTTTCCTGTTCCGGCTAATAAAAGTCCGGGCGATTTTCCGGTGATCCCGCAGAAGAATGTCACGCGAAGGCGGATACGTTATAACCTCCGAAGTCCCCTGAAGAACAATTTTGTGAATCATCCGGTACAAAGTCACTAAAAGCGGATTATGCGACATCGCCACAAGCTCTTCGTGAAACTGCGCGTCAAGCGCCCCAAGCCGGGAAAAATTCTCTTCCTTCATTTGTTCGTCCACAAGACGATCCAGGGTTTCAGGCGGCGGCCCCTCATCAGAAGCCCCGCCTGTCCCCAAAGCCTGCTCCACCGCCCCCACTTCGAGGATTTTCCGGGCGTTCAAAAGGTATTTAAAATTCCGCCGGTTCAGCTTTTTCCCGAATCCAAGAAATTCAAAAACATTCTCGCTGAACTTATCGGTAACATACGCCCCGTTCCCCTGTGTCGTCTCCACCAGGCCATAAGCCTCCAGAATACGCATAGCCTCCCGCAAGGATGTCCGCGACACTCCAAGCTGTACACACAAATCCCGCTCCGGCGGCAGCTTGTCGCCCTGGCTCAGAAACCCATCGCCTATCGCGCCGCGAATCTTTTCAACAATCTGGCGGGAACGGGATTGCGATTCAACCTTCCCAAGAACAATATTCACTGCCTTAACACCTCCGGCAACCTATCAGGTTTATTCCGTTATGGAAGAATTCTGGCGCATTTTTTGCGGTCAGGGAATTTGCGCCGCAAATTCCCTGACCGCAAAAAACCGGGCTTTCCGCTCCAAGTCCTCGGAAGCGCCAATGCGCTTCCTGTGGGCTTTCCGCTGCAATCCCTTGCGCAGCGGCAGCGCAAAACCGCTTCGCGATTTTGCCGCCACCTATGCGCACCCAGGGTTTTTCCAGTTGTCGAACAGGCTCCAGGAATAATAACCGCATCATTTCCCTTTATAAATTTCAGTATCGCAATTGGTATGACCATAATATCTTATGATGGTTTTTCAACCTTGTCAAGAA
>JAISAF010000378.1 GCA_031266855.1 Spirochaetales bacterium | reverse complement strand
ACAGAGTCCTTAAAGGCCCTTTCGATTTCCTTAACCGTGGTTCCCTGAAAGGTGATGACATCCCGTGTATTTATAACATCACCATGAAACAGTTTCGCGTTGTCGTCATATTCGACAATACCCACGTATCCTTTGTATTCCATTATTTAATCCCCGCGTTTTCCAAAAATCTTCGTACAGAACTGACGGCGCCCTTATCGCTTGTCCTTTTGGGGTGCGGACGATGAAAAACAGCGCGGACTCCGTTCAGTTTTACCCTTAATCTCGATCCCGCCCCCTCCGGCAGTCCGGCGCCCAGAACCGTCAGGAGGTTCTCTATGTCCTGCCATGCGATACCGGATGAGGCGGGAACCTTAAATATCAATTCAAAGGTCTTTCGCTGCTTTGAATTCATGCCTGAATAGTACTATTTTTTGCTTCTTCGATCTTGCCAGTCTCCGGCTTTGCGGTAAAAATTCTGATTTTTTATATGTACTGGCCCTGCATAGGCTCTTGACCCAAAACCCGTTTTTATGGCATAAACTATCTGCGCGCTTTTATAGGGCCCATAGCTCAGTTGGTTAGAGCAGCGGACTCATAATCCGCTGGTCCAAGGTTCAAGTCCTTGTGGGCCCAAAATGATTCCCGGTATGCGGGGAATCCCCTGATCCGGGCGGCGGCAGATGCCCCGCAAACTCAAAGTTTGCGGGTCTGGCCCCTCACAAAAAACCGTCATGATTCATCGTACTGTGTAACAATTAAAACTTTTCCTGAATTCTGTAGTGGTGAATATGATGGTAAAACGTTCCGGGTTAGCAAATTCGCTTGTCCGCCGCTGGTGCGCGCGCAAGGGATAGAAGTGGAAAGCCCGCAGGATTTGCATGAGCAAATCCGAGGACTTGGAACGGATAGCCCGGTTTTTTTGCCCGGCCGCGGGCAAAAAAATGCGCCCGAAGACGGCCGCTTTCCGGTGCACCCATGAGAAATTTTTAGCTGTTCCAGATTTTACAGTTTCTGAAAGCCTTTTCGCCGCGCGTATTCATAGGCGACCACGGCAACCGAGTTCGACAGATTAAGGGATCTCACGCCCTTGCGCATGGGGATACGCAGACAGCGCTCCGCGTTAGCCGCTATAAGCTCATCAGGAAGCCCTGTGGATTCTTTCCCAAAAACAAAAAAAGCCTCTTCGGGAAACTGGGTTTCGTTATACAGCTTCGCGCCCCGGCTGCTGAGGAAAAAAAGCTCCGCGCCGGGACAGGAGTCAAGAAATTCTTCCAGATTTTTGTGAGTCGCCATATCTACCAGGGGCCAGTAGTCAAGACCGGCGCGCCGTAAATAGCGGTCTTCCAGTTTGAACCCCAGAGGTTCAATAAGATGAAGCCTCGCGTTCAGAGCCGCGCAGGTACGGGCGATGTTTCCGGTATTCTGGGGGATTTCCGGCTCAAGAAGGACAATATGAAGCACGGCCCGCCTATTCTTCCTCTTCGTCAGGGGAATGAAGGCTTTCATTCATCGCATAGATTTTTATGACTGCCGGAACCGCCCGGATACTCTTTATTATATTACGAAAATCATCTCCCGATTCCAGTTCCATTGTAAAATGAGCGACAAGCCTGTCCGGGCCTTCATCATCAACGCGGCCGGAAACCAGATGCCCCTTGTACTTGCGTACCGCGCCTTCGATTTCGGAAAAAAGATCGTATATCCGCTGCGCCAGAACCCGGAAATGCCGTACCGCGTGCGGGGAGGTATTTTCCCATTCGACATGAATCGTGCGCTCGGCAATATCCGTGATTGCCCGGACATTGGGACAGCTTGTTTTATGAACGATAATCCCCCGGCCGCGGGAAACATAGCCAATAATTTCATCGCCGGGCATGGGATTGCAGCACCGCGCCATACTGATAAGAACATTTTTCTCTTCGCCGATGCGTACCTCAACCCCGCCCTCGCCGCCGCGTACCACGGTATCGCCCCCGGCGTCCTCCTTCTTCCGCCGCTGGCGGTGTGTCTGGATGGGAAGTTCCGCCTTTTTCCGCGCGACGATATTTTTTTCGATGATAAGGCTCTCGTCGCTTTTTTTCAGCCAGCTTCTGATATGCGTCCGCGCGCGGGATGTTTTCACATACCGCAGCCAGGTCAGGTGCGGGCGGCCGTTTTTGGAGGTAATGACTTCGATAACCTGGGTGTTTTTCAACTCCTCTTTCAAAGGAATAATAATCCCGTCCGCCTTTGCCGCCACAAGGTGATTACCAATATCGCTGTGGATGCGGTAGGCGAAGTCAATAGCCGTCGCGCCGGAGGGAAGCTCAATAGCGTCCCCTTTCGGGGTGAAAACGTAAATCGAATCCTTAAGCAGTTCCCCTTTAATTTCATTCAGGAATTCCCCGGAGGAAATTTTCAAACCCCCGTTCCAGCTTCGCAGGCGGTTAATAACAGGCAGATCTTCCCTGCTGACTTTCTCCGCGGAGCTTCCCCTTTTGTACAGCCAGTGCGCGGCGATCCCATGTTCGGCGGTCTGGTGCATCAAAAAAGTCCGTATCTGTATCTCGATAAGGCGGCCGCTGTCACCCATAACCGTCGTATGCAGACTCTGGTATTTGTTCGCCTTCGGCATGGCAATATAATCCTTGAAACGCCCGTCGATAGGTTTCCACAGCCGGTGTACAATACCCAGAATGACATAGCAGTCGTTCTGGTCCCCGCAAAGAATCCGTATACCCAGAAGATCAAAAATTTCATCAAGAGTTTTGCCACGGCGGCGCATCTTCGTATAAATTGAATAAAAGTGTTTGGCCCGCGTTCTGACATTTACTTCGATCTTTTCAGTAGCCGCGGCGGAAATAATTTTTTCCTCGATTATTTTTAGATACTCAGCACGCTCATCACGTTTGGAAGCGACAAAAGCCTTTATCTGATTATAGGTCTGGCGGCGCAGGTGCTTCAGGGCAAGATCCTCCAGTTCATCCTTAATACCGCCCATCCCCAGCCGGGACGCCAGAGGCGCGTAAATATCAAGACACTCCTGAGCAAAAATCCTGCGGCGCTCCAGAGGCAGAAACTCAAGAGTACGCATATTGTGCAGTTTATCCGCGAGCTTTATCAGAATAACCCGGATGTCCCTGCTCATCGCAAAGAGCATCTTCCGTATTGTTTCGGCCTCCTGGACGGATTTGTTTTTTGCTTTGAGGCTGGAAATCTTTGTAACCCCGTTTACCAGGTTTTCCACATCCCTGCCAAACCGCGAACACAACTCCTGACGGCTTGTCTGCGTATCCTCAAGCACATCGTGCAACAGGGCGGCGGTAATACACTGGTAATCCATTTTCAAATCAACCAGAATTTCCGCCACCTGTAAGGGATGAATGAAATACGGCTCGCCCGAAGCTCTCATCTGATTCTTGTGAAGCTCATCGGCCCAGTGCGCCGCTTCAAGAATGATCTTCTGTTCCTCTCCTGTGTACCCCGAGAGTTTTTCCGCGAAATGATCTATACGTTCCACCATTTTTAACATCATGGTCTTCTTCCAACAATAACACGCGCCCTCCCCGCAAGGTCGCGCACCGCCCTGTAGCCGCCCCAGCCCCGATCTTCAAGCATCCTAAGAATACTATCGGCCTGTTCTGGGGAAGCTTCCAGTAAAAGCAGCCCCCCTTCGGCAAGGGAAGTTTCAGCCTGCGCCACCAGCCTGCGGATAATAACAATCCCGTCCTCCCCCCCGTCCAGGGCCAGCTCCGGCTCCGGCCAGCCGGAATCCCGCATCCGGCGGCAGTCCGCGCTCTTTATATACGGAGGATTCGCGGTAATCATATCAAACGGGCCAGCCAGCCCGCACAGGAGATCGCGGCGCGCGTGAACGGGAACCCGCCCCAGAATATTCCCGCAATTCACGCGGAAAACCTCAAGAGCGGGCGCCGATATATCCGAAGCGGAAATCTCCAGGCCTCCGCCAGGGAAGGAACAGGCAATCGCGATAGGAATGCAGCCCGTTCCCGTGCAAACATCGTGAATGCGGCGTATCCCCGGCTCTTCTTTCAGGATTTCAAGAGCCGTATCCACCAGAACTTCCGTATCAGGCCGGGGAACCAGAACCCGATCATCCACAAAAAATTTCAAGCCATAAAATTCCTTCCACGCAAGAATATAGGAAACCGGCCTGCCCGAAAGACGCTGGGAAACCATATCTTCGTAACCCGCCACACGCTCCGGCGGCAGAACATCCTCCCCATGCGCAAACAGAAAAGCCTTATCCCGCTGAATCTGCGCGGCAAGAAGAACACAGGCATCCAGACGGGGAGTATCGCAGCCCGCCGCCCTGAAAGCCTCCTCGCCCCGGCGCAGGGCGCCGGCGATAGTCATGCCGAATCCGCCCGGAAACGTTCCTCCCGATCCGTAATTTTCAACCTCTCAATAATCTCCCCAATATCGCCCCCCATAATGGAATCAAGACGATACAAAGTCAGATTTATCCTGTGATCAGTAAGCCTGTTCTGAGGAAAATTGTACGTCCGCACACGCTCGGATCGGTCGCCCGAACCAACCATACTCCTGCGCTCCGCGGACTGCCGGGCGTTTTTCTTCTCTTCCTCCAGCTCCAGAAGACGGCTGCGCAAAACGCTCATGGCGCGGGCCTTGTTTTTATGCTGGGATCTCTCATCCTGACAGGCGACAACAAGCCCCGAAGGAAGATGGGTAATACGCACCGCGGATTCGGTCTTGTTTACATGCTGCCCCCCCGCGCCGCTGGAACGATACACATCAATACGCAAATCCTCCGGCCGGATCTCCAAATCGCTCTCCTCCGCCTCAGGAAGAACCGCCACAGTAACAGCCGAAGTATGCGTCCTGCCCCCCGCCTCAGTCGCGGGAACCCGCTGAACACGGTGTACCCCGCTCTCGTATTTCATATCAGCATATACATCCGAACCACTTAAGCCAAACACAATTTCCTTAAAACCACCCAGCTCCGTATCATTCGAATTTAAAATTTCCAGCTTCCAGCGCCGGGCCTCCGCGTAACGCGAATACATACGAAACAAATCCGCCACGAAAAGAGCCGCCTCCTCGCCGCCAGTACCCGCCCTTATTTCTATAATAACATTTTTCCCATCGCGCGGATCCCTGGGCACAAGAAGAAATTTCAACGCCGTTTCCGCCCCCGCGATCTCAGCCTCAAGACTGCGCACCTCCTCACGGGCCAGCTCCCGCACCTGCGGATCCTCCTCCGCCTCCACAAGCCCCTGAGCGCCGGATAACTGTTCCCGCAAACCCTCCAGGCGGTCCCAGCTTTGCGTCACCTCGCCGACATACGCATGCTCCTGAAGTATCTCGCGATAGCGTTTGCGGTCTTTCAGGATATCCGGATCAGAAATAAGAATATCCAGTTCTTTCCGGCGCTCCTGAAAGGACCGCAGTTTTTCCCTCAGCATGGGATTTCAAACTCCTTTATCTACACCTTTATTTACAGTACCGCGCACATTATCCTGAACAACCTTAGAAGCCCTCACCGGCCTTGAACGCGAAGCCGCCCTGGGCCTGATAAACCCAAAAAGACTCCCGCAAATACCACCAGCGATATGCGCGAACTCGGAAATACTATTTTTATCAAAGGACTTGGCAATCTCCGCCGAAAGATAAATCACCAGAACCATCAGAAAAGTCAAAGGAACATCCCCATGACCAATATTTGTAAAAGAAACCAGCAGAATCATCATAAAAGCAATACCACTCGAACCCAGAAGCCCCGTCGGAAAAAGCAGCACATTCAAAAGCCCCGTCACCACAGCGGTAATCGTCATCATAAACAGCAGACTCAGCGACGTATACTTTTCCTCCAGAATCGGCCCCAGAAGCAGAATAATAGAAAAGTTCCCAATAAAATGCGTAAAACTTATATGCCCCATCGCATGAGTAAAAAGCCTGATATAATGAAACGGATTAGAAAAATCAAAATTCCCCTTCCCCGGAATCGAAAAAATATTCTGAGTAAACCTCGTATGAGCAAACAAATCCGTCAGCAGAATCGCAAGACAGAAAAACGAAAAAGTCAATGTAACCGGAGCATTATAGCGTATACGCATGATACGCAATTATAGAATATTCACACGCCCGTGTAAATCGGCCTTTAGAAAATGGGCGCCTCCCGGCGGCCTTCTGCCCGCGCGCGGGCAGAAGGCTGCCGGGCCGGGCTTTCCGCTCCAAGTCCTCGGATTTGCCAATGCAAATCCTGTGGGCTTTCCGCT
>JAISAF010000369.1 GCA_031266855.1 Spirochaetales bacterium | reverse complement strand
GGCTACAAAACCCCGCAGCGGATATACCTGGAGCCGGAAGCGGTAAGCGATCTCTTCCGCGATGTGATTATGCCCCTGACACGCGAAGGCGAAGTTTTGTACCTGATGAACCGATCGCGAGAAGATGATGCGTAATAGCATAGCGCCTTTTTGGCGCTTTGCGCCAAAAACCGGGCTTTCCGCTGCAATCCCTGGCGCGAGCCCCAGCGGCTAAGTTATGCGCAATTCATCCAGGCTGAATTGCGCATAATAAATTCCCGGTAAGTTGTACGCGCATAATTGCTAAAGCAGCAATTATGCGGCCTGCTTCCCGGCTGCCGCCACCACGCTTACAGTAAACTGCCACGCTTGCAGGTCTGCCATCAGCCCCCTGGCGCACCCAGGGTTTTTCAAGATATTAAACAGGCTCTAAGGATAAATACAGCTTTTCCAAATCACAGGCAAAGCTCATACCGCGTATCCGGATCCACAATCTCCACCGCGGGAACGCCCAGCCCCAGAAGATGTTTCTTCAAATGTTCCTGGCTGCTCCCCTCGCCATGTACCAGAAAAACTTTTTTCAGCCGCGACATATCAAGGCCCGTAATGTATTCACCGATTTCCCGGTAATCCGCGTGAGCGCTAAACGCGGAAAGCTCCTCCACCGCGGCCTTAACCCGTACAGGCATACCCATAATACGCAGGTCTTTCTGACCCTCCCTGATGCGCCGCCCCAGAGTATTCGCCGCCATAAAACCCACAATAAGAATGGTATTCCGGGAATCCTCCACGCCATTCGCGAGGTGGTGGACAACGCGGCCCGCTTCGCACATGCCATCCGCGCTGATGATAATAGCCGGCCCTGTGAGCCTATTCAAATCCTTCGACTCCTGAACGCTTGCCGTATAATGCAGATTGTTAAAACCAAAAGGATTTTTCTGATGCCGCAGGAACGCCTGACTTATTTCCTCGTCGTAGCATTCAGGATGAACCTGAAAAATCGCCGTGGCATTCGTCGCCATAGGCGAATCAACATAAATAGGTATTTCAGGAATCCTGCGCTGATCGCTCAAAAGATGCAGAAAATATACAAGCTCCTGCGTGCGTTCCACGGCAAAAGCCGGAATAATAATCCTGCCCCCTCTGGCGGCGGTCTGCCTGACCACAGCCGCAAGTTTTTCCATCGAGTCCGCCGCGCAGTCATGCAGCCTGTCCCCGTATGTGCTTTCCATAATAAGAAAATCAGGATCCCTCACCTTTTCAGGATCGCGGATAATAGGCTTCCCCCTGCGCCCCAGGTCCCCCGAAAAAACAACACGCACATCCCTTCCCGACCCGCGATCCATAAACGTCAGCTCCGCAAGAGAGGAACCCAGAATATGCCCCGCATCAAAAAACTCAAGTCTTACGCCATCAAGTATCGAAAACCCGCGCCTGTACGAAAGCGTAACAAAATGATCAATCGCTGCCAGAACATGAGTCTCATCGTAAAGCGGCTGCCAGGTAAACTCTTCGTTCCTCTTCGCCGCCTGCTTCGACAAATATTCCCTGTCACGCGCCTGTATACGCGCCGAGTCCATCATCACCAGGGCCGCGATATCCCGCGTCGCTGCGGTAGCATAAATATTGCCCCCGTAACCCTGCTTCGCCAGAACAGGCAAAAGCCCGCAGTGATCAAAATGCCCATGCGTAAGAATAACAGCCCCAATTTTTTCAGGATCATGAAACACCCTGCGGTTTTTCCCGTCCGCCTCCTTTCGCCTGCCCTGAAAAGCCCCGCAGTCAACCTGAATCGTCTGCCCGTCCACCTCAATAAAATGCCGCGACCCGGTAACCTCCCGCGCCGCACCCTTGGAATACAATGTCAGTTTCATAAAACCAGTTTACCCGATAGAAAAGCTATGCGTCAATTTCCAATTTGGAGTCCAGGCGCATTCCGGGGCCGCGATAGCAGCCTTTATATAAACTTCCTATCACGCCCAAGTAAATGAGCGCGGACAGCGTGTGATTTTACCAGGCTATATGGGCATAGCAAATTGCGCATAACTTATTTCCCGCAAAATTGCGAAGCAATTTTGCGGGCCTGCTTGTACGGCATGGGTTTAAGGCTGCCGCCGTGCCGGGAAACCCGTGCGGTTTTTTGCCCGGGCAAAAAAACGCACACGGCAACCCCCGCGATTTTGCCTTCGGCAAAATCGCGGCGCGTGGGTGCAGGTGCGGGCCTGTGTATGCGTAAGCCTACACAGGCCCGCTGCCGCCGCTGGGCGGCGCAAGGGGATTGCAGCGGAAAGCCCACAGGAAGCGCACAGGCGCTTCCGAGGACTTGAAGCGGAAAGCCCGTTTTTTGGCGCTTTGCGCCAAAAATGTGCCCAAATTCTGAATTATACACAGGTTATTAAACAGGCTCTTAAAAAGTAAAAGACGAAAAAAGAAAAAGTTCTGCTGTATAGAACAACTCACAGGGCATTCTTGATATCATATTTGAAAATCGCTTTTATAATCGGCCTTAACAAAATGGAAAACAGACGAACAAACGATGCGGTAAGAAAGGCGCTTATAACAGTTCTCTCCCGTACTCCTATTAATGCATGCAAAAATATAAGTGAAAGGATAATGGCCAAGCTGACGCTTCCACAGTCCGTGATTAGCTTCGCGATAAAAAAGGGCCGTTTTATTTTTTGTGCAA
>JAISAF010000271.1 GCA_031266855.1 Spirochaetales bacterium | reverse complement strand
TTCTGTCTTTGCGGGGAATATTAAAATTTCAGGAGGTAGTATGAATCACGCAGTCAAACGGTTTGGTGCAGCA
Source organism: Spirochaetales bacterium (assembly GCA_031266855.1). Classification (GTDB taxonomy): domain Bacteria; phylum Spirochaetota; class Spirochaetia; order DTKZ01; family DTKZ01; genus JAISAF01. The sequence goes on along the minus strand of JAISAF010000271.1, from coordinate 3,701 downwards.
GTTATCTGTATCCTGCTGGCGGTCATGGTTACTCCGAATGTCTTTGCGGGTGGGGAAAAGGAGCAAAATCCTTCGGAGGTCAAAATTGGCTTTATGTCATCGCTTACGGGAACCTTTGCCGGTGTTGCGGAAGCCCAGCGCCGGGCCTTCATCTATGGCGTGGAAAAGGTGAATAATGAAGGCGGTCTGAATATGCCTTGGGGCAAGGTCAAACTTAGTCCTGTCACCAACGATGATGAGGCGAAGCTGGACATTGGGAACCAGCGTTTTCGGGACATGATTAACCAGGGAACTTTCGCTGTTTCCGGTGGTGTGTGGAATCCTCTGTCAACCGCTCTGAACGAAGAATCCAAGGTCAGTCCTGTGGTGTATGTGACCGGGTATGTGCCCGCAATTGATGTTTTCAAAAAGGGAATCCCGTCGGACTGTACGTTCTCTGCGGCCTTTACTCCCTGGACGCTAGGTTATCTTAACGGGCAGTCGATAATTCAGGAATTGGGAAAGAAGAAAATATACTTTCTTTCGCGGAATGATTCCTGGGGACAAACCATTTATGAAGGTTTGGAGGCGGCGGTTAAGGATTTCGGCGGAGAGATTGTAGGTTTCGATGGAGTGAATCTGGGAACATCGGATTTCTCGGCAATCATCAATAAAGTGCTGAACTCAGATGCTGAGGTATTTCTATTCTGCCAGTTTGGCGGTGATGCCATTGCCTGTGCTAAACAGGCCTATGACATGGGGTTAAGCAGGAAATGTCTGCTCTACAACAGCTATATCACCAACATCGTAGCCGGGGGCCTTCCCCGCGAAGCACTGGACGGCCTTTATGGTTTGGCTTATTTCTATTGGGATTCATCTAATCCCCGCGTAAAGGAATTTTCCGATGGCTACAGTAAGCGCTGGAATGAACCGCCTGATGCGTATGGCGGCAGTGAATACGTGGCGCTGGAGATTACCCTGCGGGGCGCCGAGAAGGCAGGTTCGTTTGATCCGGTAAAGATCAGCGAGGCGCTTAAGACCCAGTCGGTCGAAACTATTAAAGGCGCTATCAGATTCCGGGAAGATCATCAGCCGATTATTGACGAAGCGTCGTTCCTGGTTCGGGGTAAGGGCGCCGCGTCCGCAACAGGCCAGTTTGATTATTTCCAGGTACTCAAGTCCTATGGCGGTGAGGGGATATTGCCCAGCCTGTCCTATATGGGATACTAACTAATATTCGGAAGCAGCATTGAAACTGTGGGATTTATATTTTTTGGGCGCATTTTTTGCCCGTGGAATCCACGGGCAAAAAACCAGGCTTTCCGCTGCAAGTCCTCGGATTTGCTTATGCAAATCCTGCGGGCTTTCCGCTTCAATCCAGGACGCATGGGCGAGCAGCGAATTTGCGAATGCAAATTCGCGACCAGCCCTTTGCGCGCGCGCCAGCGCCGGGGAGTTAGAACCACGTTTTCTTTGCTGTTTAGGATACTAAAGGAATCTGTTCCATCGGGCGCCCGCTTGAAAAACCTGATAGATGGTTTTTTTGGGGCGCCTTTTTTTGATTGACGCAAAAAGCGAGGCCAGAAAAATGCGTGCGATGGTTTTAGATGAATACAACGGGAAATTGACGCTTCGTGATGTTCCTGTGCCGTCACCAAAGCGGAATGAAGTGCTTATACGGGTACATGCCTGCGGCCTGTGCGGGTCGGACCTGAAAATTACCGGGGGAAAAATTAAGACAACCCCGCTGCCTCATACGCCTGGACATGAAATTGCCGGCGAGATCGTGGAGTGCGGCGCCGGCGTTCCCAGCGGCATGACTGGGAAAAGAGTTATTACTCATACCTATGCTTCGTGTAAAACCTGTGAATCCTGCAAAACCGGCGCCTACAATATGTGTCCGGACCTTCATGGAAGGCTGGGATTTGAACTTCCTGGCGGACTTGGCGAATATGTTGTAATAGACGCGTCGAATTGTGTTCTTCTTCCCAAAGAAATCAGTTTTACCGATGCCTGTATTATACCCTGCGCAATGCTTTCTGTGTATCATGGAATAAACCGCGCGAATATCAGGCCTGGCGATCGGGTCGTTATGCTGGGTGTGGGCGGCCTGGGAATTCATGGTGTTCAATTTCTTGCTCTTCGAGGTATCCATGTAACGGCTGTTGATTTGAAAAAAGACAAATTGGATTACGCGGCGAAGCTGGGCGCCACCGAAGCACTGGATTTTGAGGCTTTTATGAATGATCAAAATAAAGTTTCCGTTATTATGGACAATGTCGCGAAACCCGCTGTAACCGGCCCTTGTTTAAAGAAATTGGCAAAAAATGGCCGGTATGTGATGGTGGGATATTCCCCCGGCGTGGAATCGGTATTTGACTCGGAATATATGCATTTAAATGAAACACAGATTATCGGTACGCGTAACGGTACAATACCTGAACTGAAAGAAATAGTCGGCTTAGTATCCGCGGGAAAAATAAAATCAATTATCGATAGGATCCTTCCCCTGGAACAGGCCAATACCGCTCTTGAACTGATTCGGAATGGGGATATAATGGGCCGCGTTGTTGTGCAGCACGATAACGGGTAATACTGATTTCCTGCTCAAAGGCTTTCCAGTGATTGGATAACTGCCTGGAAAAGCAACAAGTCCTCCGAAATATCCGCCGTATCCGATGCCTCAATCGGCGGTTGTTCCCCTTTATCCCCGCGGTATACGCTTTCCCCGCCGGATGCGTGTCTTCTCCAAATGTTACCAGAAAACTGTCCTGTCCCTTTGTCTTTATCCCTTTATCATACTTTGTAGATCACCACCACTTTTTGTTCTCACGTCTTTTTTCGACTTCGCGGTTTTTCCTTTCTCTTCCTTCATGTGCCGCCGGGTTTCCCGGATCCCGTGTTTTTTTTTATTGCGCATAGCGCCGATACCCTGGGAATTGACAAAACCGGAAAAAAATGAGAAATATACTTATCAGAGTTTTTTGAGAAAACCCTGGAAATCAAGACAAAACAGGATATAAAGAATGGGGGAGAAAGAATGATTGCGAAACGAAGTTTTCCTGTCACGATTATTCTGTCAATAATCACGTTTGGACTTTACTGGCTGTTCTGGATTTACAAACTGGCTGCTGACATGAATGCTATCTGCGCGGGCGATGGAAGGAAAACCCGTGGTACTATTGCGTATCTGGTATTTGGTTTTCTTACGTTGGGGATTTACAATCTTGTCTGGCTCTATATGCTTGGAGACCGTTTGTACGATGTGGCGCCGCGTTTTGGGCTGAACTTCAAGGAATCCGGCGGGACTCTTTTGCTGTGGATGATTCTCGGTTCGATTATCGTTATCGGGCCGTTTATAGCTTTGTATATCATCATTAAGAATATCAATGAGCTGGCGGAAAAATACAATGCGTTAGGTGAGGCGACCGTGACCACACCCGCGACCGCGAATCCCGTATAGAAGTTTCAATGGGGTTATCCGTAAGCTTGTCGTTTACGGGCAATCTCCGCGATTATAGGCGGGGAATCGCCACAGGAGGCGATTCCCCGTGCTGGTTCCAAAGCCGCAAGCGTAACAGCCTCTTGTTAGCTCAGGTGGCGGCAGCCGGTGGTGATAAAGACGTGCACAGCGCGTTACGCGCTGTGCTTTGTGACAGAGCACGCAATTTTGCCACGGCAAAATTGCGTGGTGCGGTTACGGGCGGGGAAAAGCCAGAGGC
>JAISAF010000266.1 GCA_031266855.1 Spirochaetales bacterium | reverse complement strand
CCCCCCCAATTATATACACATAACGCACTTATAATAATAAATAGAAACCAAAAAGGTAAATCTCTTTTTTTCAAAAATTCTTTTCCCGCGCGTTTATATTCTCCAAAACATGTGCGCTTTCCCCTGTACTGTACGCGCCGTTTTGTAAACGGCCCGTAAAAGTTTTCTTTTTTCATTTTTTTTTACGCAAGAAAAATTACGCTTCGCCTCAATAAAAAAAGGAATACTGTCAGTATGCCGGGGCGAAGCTTTTTAAAAAGGAGTATGTTACATGAAAAAGAATTATACGGTGGTTTTTGCCGCTGTTACGGCATTGATAGCGTTATGCGCTTTCTGGGGATGCAGTTCCAGTGACGACGATGACGGCCCATCCCTGCCCAACGCAGAGGAATCCGGTCTGGGGAATGAGACCTCGATATCGGGAGAACGGGTCTACAACAACAACGGTACCTCCTACAGTCCCGGTTCGACGATGAAAACAGTATGGGCGGATGATTCAGGTTCCGTGTATAAGGCCGTTGTTGCTGCTAACAGCAGGATTGAGACAAACGGAACGCTTACACTGAAACTGTCCGACTTTATTTCCGCTGGGGACTGGAGTCAAGTTGACGCGAACCAGTTCCAGACCGACGGACTTCAGGTAACTCCTTCTGATGTGCGGACTGTTCTTGTGGGCGTGCACGGTATTCGCACTGACGATTTTAAGTTAGCGAAAACAAATGGAACGCATACGGCAGAGTTTGTATACGCGGATAAAGACGCCACCGTACAGGGGGTAAATGTAGATCTGATTTTACAACAGGGGTGGAATTGGATAATTGCAGATATATCCTCCGGGACAGTGATAACCGGCATCCCTGATAGCACATACAGGTGGGTGATTATTCAGTGAGGATGATTAACGGCGGATAGCCATTCTTCCGCACACAGCGCTGTGTGCGGAGGTAACGCCCGTAATTTTGCTGTGGCAATTCCGTGCACGCTAGTATCAATAAAAAGTTTTTGGAGCTTCCTCTTTTGCGTATAACACGTCAGGCGCAATTTTGTGCAGCAAAATTGCGGCCGCCTGGCTGGGCGCGCAGATATGAATGCCTCGCATTCATATCTGCGCGGGTCTGCGTTTACGGCCTGTGTTAGCCGCTGGGCGCTGCGGCAGCCGGAACCGTGAAAGGCCGGACCGAAGACGGTCTGCGGATTTCCGCAGACGGAAATCCGCGGGAAGCTCTAAAAACTTTCTATTGCTGGTACTACGCACAGGAAAAAATTGCTGTTCCACAGCAATTTTTTCCCTTAGAACTGAAATCACAAAGTGAAAGTTTTTAAAGCTTCCCTTATAGGCAAATTGCCTCCGCCGGGTTATGAGTACATAATTGCCACAGGCAATTATGTACTCCTGAAATTGCCTGACGGCAATTTCAGGAGCTGGTTCTAAGCTGCCACGTGCAAGGGATTGGAGCGGAAAGCCCACAGGATTTGCATTGGCAAATCCGAGGACTTGGAGCGGAAAGCCCGGTTTTTGGGCCGCCCTGGGGCGGCCCAAAAATGCACCCATATTACAGGGATAATTCGGTGTAGTTTTTCCGTAAGTCCGGCAGGGTTTGCGCGGCGGCGAGGATCGCTTCCCTGCCTCCGATGACGGCGGAATGGGATTCTTCAAACGCGGCCAGGAGCCTTTTCGCGGCGGCGGCGATATCCTCGGGCCGGGTGTCCAGGACAAAATTATGGCGCCGGTGGCGAAGCTCGTCCGGCAGATCGTAGAGGCTGCGGCGGAAAGCTGTAAAACTTTTGCTCCAGGGCGACAGCGGTTTCATTTCCCGCGCGGCTGTGCCGATGATGGAGGTTTTTGCTGATTCCTGGTCGATGCCGTTTTCGGCTATATCGCGTATGGCGTCGCGGAAGGCTTCGAGGGTGGAGACGATGTTTGGATCGCGGTAGGAGGAGAACGAGAAGGTCTGGTCGAGGCCAAGGGCGGCGCAGGAAGCTCCGTAGGCGCCTTCGCGCATGCGTATTTTTTCCCACAGGAAGCCGGTGGAGAGCAGGTGCGCGAGAACTGTTTCATGGGCGTTCTGCGGGCTGCCTGTCCGGGCGGCGCGTATGGCGCTTGCCACAAAACAGACGTCGGAGGGGACTGCCAGCGCTTCTATTTTTCCCCGATCCTTATGATTTCCCGGCTCTTCCTTATTTCCCGAATCTTCCCTGTTCTTCCGGTTCCCCCGCTGGGCGCCGGGGAAATATTCTTCGCCGGGCCGCGGGGCGTCCTTGTCCGCGTCATGGGCCGGATCTCCGGCTCCCGCGGGCAGGGCGGACGCGAAGTTTTCCAGAACTTTTGCCGCCAGATCCCAGGATTTTTCCTCGCAGGTAAAGTTTACGATAAGTCTGTCGCGGCCTATATATCTGCGTCTGATTCCGGCGAAAGCCGTGCGCATTTCGGATGGCGCGTTTTTCGCGGACAGGGCCGCGGCAAACTGGTACTGGCTGATGCCTTTCCATAATTCCTCTATCCGCGCGGAGGGACAGAGATTTTGTTCCGCGCGGGAGGACGCGTAGGCGTTGCCTCCGGGAATTATCGAGGACTTAAATCCGTTGCGGTATTCCAGAAAAATATCCCGCAGCCGCCGCTCATCCTCAAAGTCAGGTTCCAGCAGGATCGTTTTTACAAGATCGATGGCTTCCGGAAAACTGGTTTCCAGGGCTTTCACGCGCAGGAAAAGGAAGCGGCGTACCCGCATGGGGTCGCCGGCTGTCATCCCCGCTTCCAGATGGGTCTGGAAACCGCCTGTTTTCAGGGACAGCTCAAGGGCGATTTTGTCATAAGACTTTCCGCCCGCTCCCACTCCTGTCAGGGCGGAGGCAAAAAGCGGCAGAAACATATTGGGCGGGGAATCCGCCAGCGGGTTTCCCTCCGGCAGGTTTTTCGCGGATGAGTTTTCCGCCGATGGGTTTCCCGCGGACAGGTCTTCCGCGGGTGGGTACTCAAAGTCTTCAAGATCAAAGGCGAAATCCGCGTACATGATGCCGTTTGTATAGAGATCGTGCGCGTAGCTTTCCCTGATTCCCTGGAGTTCAAGTTTCCGCGTTGGAATATTTTCCACTTCACGGGGAATCGACTCAATACGCAGGGATGGAATTGTTTTCAAGGCTTCCGGGGAATCCGGCGTTTCCTGAAACTCCTTGAACTTCGCAAGCTCCGCCTCCAGGCGCGCAAGCCCTTCCTGTCCGAGCAGCGCGGCCTGCGCGTCCAGTTTTTTCTGGATTCCGGCTTCCCGCCGCGCGGCAAGCTCCGCGTCGGGCTTTACCACAAGCGTTATCCGGTGGGGGTTTTCTATCAGCTCCCGCTGAATAAGATTTTCAAAATACCGCTTCTCTTTTTTCAGGACGCTTTTCAGCTCATCCATAGGAGCGCGGAATTTCATGGTCTGCGCGGGAGGCGCGCCGTGCAGCCAGCCGCGCAGCGCCTTTCTCATCAGGCTTATACCGAAAACCGCGCCTTCCCTGATTTCGCGGCTGTGGAACTCTATATGGCGCAACGCGCCTTCCACCTGCCGCGCGTCCAGGCCCTTCGCGCTTATGTCCTTCAGGACGGAGAATATCAGATTTTCGATTTCTTCTTTTTTCGCGGGAGAGGTGCCCCGCAGACCCGCGGAGAAGTTCATCTCCCGCGTCTCGGTTTCAAGGCCAGTCGCGGGCGAAAGGTCTTCTCCCAAATGCGAATCAACCAGCGCCTTCTGTAAAGGCGACCCCGCGTTCGACAAAAGAATTTCGCTGAGGACTTCCAGCGAAAGCGCCTTGAGCGGATCGCTTACCGGCGGCAAAAGCCAGCTCAGCGTTACGGAGCTTGAAGTCTCTTCCGTCTCCCCCTCGCCCGCGGGATATGAACGCTCAAGAAAACGCGGCGAGTCCCATTTCCGGGGCGCGGCGAAGTCCGTCTGAATATCCTTCCAGTCAAAACGGGACAGAAAATGTTCCTCCAGAAAGGCAAGATGCTTTTCGGTAGGAATATTGCCATAAAGGAAAATCCGGCAGTTGGAAGGATGATAATAGCGCGCATGAAAATCCCGGAACTCCCCGTATGTAAGATCCAGAATCTCCGAAGGCTCCCCCCCGGAATCAAAGGAATATGGCGTATCGGGAAACAGCGAACGGCAGGCCCACTCGGAAGCGATGGAATCGTGACTGGAATAGTTCCCCTTCATCTCGTTATAAACGATACCCACCGCGCGAAGCTTCCCCTCCACTATTTCGCGGCGCTGGCCCTCCTGCAAAAAAGCCTCGCGGCGCAGAAGCGGAAAAAAAACAGCATCACCATAAACCCGGAAAAGATTGTAAAAATCCTCCACCACCTGACTGGAAGCCGGATATATCGTTTTATCAGGAAAAGTAAAAGCGTTCATATAGGTATGCGCGCTTCCCTTGAGCAGCAGAAGAAAAGGATCCTTAAGCGGAAACTCCCGCGACCCGCATAAAACCGAATGCTCCAGAATATGCGCGGCCCCCGTATTGTCTTTCGGCAAAGTCTTAAACGTAAAAGAAAAAAGGTTATCCGAATCACTGTTCAGAACATGGTATATCTGGCAGCCGGTCTTTTTATGACGAAAAAAAAGCCCGCGCGCGCGAAACTCTTCCAACTCCTCCACCGAAATAAGTTCAAAAGGAAGATGCTCAAAAGAAAGACGTTCAACCCCCGGCGCCGGTGTATACGCAGAGGAAGCGCCACTCATGGAAACCCCGCTCATGAAAGCCCGCTAAGCCCGCGCAGAATATGCCGGATAAACTGCAAACTGGTCCGGGACGCCCTGGGAAGGAACGAAGCAAAATCCATATGCGCGTAGGTATCCGCCCTGTCGGAAATTATCCTGATAAGAAGAAAAGGAACCCTGTTCACTGTCGCCACCAGCCCAACAGCCGCGCCCTCCATCTCCACCGCGTCTCCAGCCAAATCATCATATAAATACTGCAAGGATTTCAAAGTCCGGTTCGTAATAAACTGATCCCCCGTCAGGATACGCCCCTTCAAAACCTTGCCAATCTCCGGCACACAGCCCATAGCCAAATCAACAAGTTTCTTATCGCAACCAAGTATCCGGTACGGCGAATACGGAACCTCCCCCCGCTTAAAACCCAGGGAAATAGCATTCAAGTCATGCTGAATACAATCCTCCGCTACAAGAGTATCGCCAATCTCAAGATTAGGATTCAGCCCCCCCGCAAGCCCCGAAAAAATAAGCGCCTCCGGACTATAAGCATCAATGATATGCTGCGCAGCCAAAGCCGCCATAACCTTCCCCACACCGGATTTAACAACAAGAACATCACGGCCCTCAATCGTACCAGTATAAAACGTAAAATCCGTCCACTTTTCCTCTTTCTTGCTTTCCAAAACCGCCAGGAATTCGGCAATCTCGCCGTCCATAGCACCGATTATCGCTATCATAAGAACAATATACCACAGAATTATCTCTATGATAAGACCCCGAATACAAAGCAGGAAATCTGCCAGCCAATTAATCCGGGCGCATTTTTTTGGGCGCGCGAAGCGCGCCCAAAAAAACCGGGCTTTCCGCTCCAAGTCCTCGGATTTGCCAATGCAAATCCTGTGGGCTTTCCGCTACAATCCCTTGCGCAGCCTAGCAATACGCGCATAATTGCTGCCAGCAGCAATTATGCGCGTATTACCAGACGGAGGCAATTTTGCAGACCCGTAACCTTTGTATACGCAGGGGCTTTTTTAGAGCCCCTTGCCCAGAAACCTTGTTATCAAAAACACGCTCCCGCACCGTTGGAGCCGCACAGCCCGGTAAAGCTTCCCGCCTCCACCGTCAGGCACAGTTCCTTAAGGATATATGTTTTTCCGTATCCGGCACACAGGCCGCTCGCGCTGATGGCAGGCGGCATGCCGCCGCACAGGGGAAGGATGTCTGTCACCTTGCCCCTGCTACGGGAATATCGAGAATAAGGCCGACGTTGCGGCGAAACAGGTCTTTCATTGTCCGCGTTCCGCCCTTGCCGGGAAAGTTAATAAACTACACATAAACGGCGCCGGCCGCTTCCGCCAGGGCCTGACCCACAGGGCCGTGGTAATTATCGATAACAATATCCGACCGCAGCGCGGGGAACAGTTCCGAAGGCCCAAAATCACCAATAATATAATATCCAGTCCCGTCCAGCCACGGCCTGCCGCCTCCAGATCGGATGGTTTTAGTTCGTATTCCGGCGGATGACACAGTTTCACCGGAGCGAGAATGCGTATGTTTTGCGCGCCCGCGGCATCCGCTATTGCCGCCACCCAGGATGTGGATGCGATAATAGCGGCCTCCTGCGGCGGCGGAGCGGTTTCAGCTTTTCCGCCAGCCGCGGCAATAGAAACGGTAAAAACAAAAAATACAGCATATAGTGCTTTCCGCACGAAAAATGGGAATGACATGGAAATATCCTGAAACTGTAATTATTCCAGGCTTTCAAACCGGAACATACCGTTTCCTGAGCAGTACACCACCCTTCCCGGGATCGTACAACGTATAACCCGGAAGGCCGCAGAATCTTCTCCGCTTTGGGGTTCCCCGCCACGCAAGGCTTCGTGCCCGCGCGCATACAGAGTACCTGAACCGGAAAAATCTTTCAAGGCAGCGGCAGATCAGAATCAGCCCACGGAATTGCCACAGGCAATTCCGCGGACAGCTAATTGCCAGCGGCAATTAGCTGCGTATAACCAGAATTCAGGTTTTCAGCAAATCCTGTACCCGCTCGTTGCGCGCGCCAGGGATTGCAGCGGAAAGCCCACAGGATTTGCATTGGCAAATCCGAGGACTTGCAGCGAAAAGCCCGGTTTTTGGCGCGCAGCGCCAAAAAGGCGCTCAAACCATAAGGAGAAAAATTCCTATGCGTTGATCCTGTTTTCTGTTTTTCCCTGTATGAAATCCTCTATGAAATCTTGACATCTTTCTAAAATATTGAGTATATTAGTCAACAAAATATAGAAGTTTAATTTTGCGGCGGATATGCCGATAAATGAAAGGAGTATCTATGCTAAAAGAAAGAGTAACCGAAATACTGGACAATGTCCGGCCTTCTTTACAGGCAGAAGGGGGCGATGTAGAACTCATCAGCGTTGAGGACAGCGGTATTGTCAAAGTGCGGCTCCAGGGCGCCTGTAATGGCTGCCCTCATGCTCAGATTACACTCAAGCAGGGAATAGAAAGATATTTAAGGGAAGAGATTCCTGAAATAACAGCCGTTGAAGCTGTTTAGGCCTTTTCCTCGAAATAAAGTTCTTCCGGGCTTGAAAAAAATTGAAATTGCTGTAGAGTAGAGATTACTCTTATAGCAATAAAAAGGGTAAGAGACCGGAAGGACTTCGTATGCAAACTGCTGAAACAAAAAACTTATGGAGCAAGTTTCCCAAAATAGAACTTCACCGTCATCTTGAGGGCGCCTTTGATTTAAAAACCCTGTTCAGAATAGCGCGGAAAAATAAACTTGATGTCCCTGTCGATTTTCCATCTTTTAAAAATGAGTTCCAGTTTCCTAAAGACTCCGATCCCGACTTTCACCTGTTCCTGTCAAAATTCAAAAACAACTGGTACCGCTCCCTCGAAGATGTTTACACCATAACCTACGAATCAGTAAAATCCTTCAAAAAGGACAATCTCTTTTATATCGAGCTCCGCTTCAATCCTGAAAGTTTTGCGATTTTTAACAATTTCGACAGAGCGGAAGTAACCAGCCTCGTTCTTGAGGCCGGGAACAAGGCGGCGCTGGAAATTGGCCTGAAAATAAAATACCTCATCACCTTTAACCGCGGCCAGCGCGATCTGGATTATTTTTTATCCCTGTATGAAAAACTCCTCACCATAAATAAACCGGAAATCGTCGGCGTTGATCTCGCGGGAGACGAAGTCAACTATCCCGTAAAACAGTTTACAAAACTCTTTACCGCGGTCAATCAGGACAGGCGCTACAAAGCAACAATTCACGCGGGCGAAGTTACTCCTTCTTCTGAAATCTGGGAAGCCATCAAACTCCATGCCGCGCGTATCGGTCACGGAACGACAACAATTCAGGATCCGAAACTCCAGGATTACCTTACGGATAACCGGATTGCCCTGGAACAATGCATAACATCCAACTATCAGACAGGCTCCTGGCGGGATTCCAAAACCCACCCTATGAACCCCCTGTATCATAAAGGAGTTCCCGTAACCATTAATTCCGACGACCCCACGATTCAGAACACCGAGCTTTCGGAAGATTACGGAAAAGCCGAAAAATTATTCGGCTTCACGTTTGATGATTTCGTAAACCTCAATCTTACCGCCATCCAGACCAGCTTCATCACCAGCAGCGAAAAAGAAACGCTCCAAAACGGGTATCTTGAAGCCGTCGGCGATTTTAAGGAAAACGCGGCCCAACCAAAGCTCCCGATTTATTAACTCTTTATCAGGAAAATACACAGGAATTTTTCTCTTCACGTTTTGGGCGCCTTTTTTTGGACGCGCTTCGCGCGCCCAAAAAAACCGGGCTATCCGCTACAATCTTTTTTACCGCGACGCGGTAAAAAAGGATTTCCGCTCCTATCCCTGGCGCGCGCACCAGCGGCGAACACAGGCCGTAAAAGCAAACCCGCGCACGTGTGAATGCTTCGCATTCACACGTGCGCGATCAGCCCGTGCCGGATACCTTGTACACAGCGCTACGCGCTGTGTAAGGCGGCAACTTTTTAACCCGACTCTGCGTTCAACCGCCCGGCCTCATCTGCCAGATTAAAAGGATTCGGAAAAGATGGTATCACAAAGCTGAACAAAGTTTTGCCACCAGCGTTTGAGATATGCAAATCGCCAAGCTGGATATATAGAGCTGTTTAGAAACCTCAGTTTCTAAACAGCTTAGGGAACGCTTTCGATACAAAAACGGCGGAATTTGCCGCCATTTTGCGGCAAATTCCATAGACTTGTGAAAGAACCGAAGGTTATTGAACAAGTCTAATATCCATGCCTATTATCATATCTATTGAGCCAGGCAAGCCGCAGATAAAAGCCCGTTTATCGGGAATACGCAAACCATTTGGGAGTTTTACTGAAATATCTATCAACCCTGCCATTTGCCTGCCAGTGGCGCTGAGTACAGGTTCAAATTCCAGAGGAATAATGCAGAGTTTATCTGCAAGCCGCTGACTGATAAAGGTTTTGGTTGCACCCGTATCCCAAACGGCATTAATATTTGCGGTTTCCTCGTTTCTTTCTGTCCTGCGGTAACAGAGTTCAACTTGAGAAATTATTGCCGGAACGCGAAAATCATACCTCTGCGCAAAGGAGAGATACATTAGAGTGTCGTGCCTTCGAAATATACAGGGATACGAACAAGCTCCGGTTTCGCCCGGACATGTTTTATGGTGAAAGTACCCCGCGGATGCGTTTTTACGGTCTCTCTAACAGCGGTTCCCAGGTCATCATATACGCCGAGGATGGTATTTCCAGCAATGACCAGTTCCTTGTCCAGATACTTTCCGCGCAACATATCAATATTTGCCTCATAAAAGGCGTTTTCCTGTTCATACATACTACAATATTGCCCTCAAGTCAGAGTATACTGCTTTGCCTGAAAATTGGGAAGCCTTCACGTTTGATGATTTCGTAAACCTCAAGCCATTCTCTGTCCTTCATTACTAATACTGCCTGTAATAACTACATTTGCAACTGGAAATATTTATTATCGCTATTCTGATATTATCAGTCACAGTATCAATCAAAAACGGGCGGATTCTATTACCAAAGGACGTTTGACAGAATAAAATTTATGGTATCCCTTTGATAACAAGGAGTAAAAGAGGCTTATGACCAAAATAGAATATCCGTTCACTAAAGTGTGCCGGGCCGTACTTAACGAAAAGCACCCCGATAAGGAATCGGCTATCCCTGACGGTTCTCCGATGGCGGTAAAGGATTACCGGAAGACGTGATGACCGAAGCGCTAAAACGCTATTATGCCGGTAAAAAACTGATTATAAGCCCGCGGCTCCAGGTAAGACATCTCACCCGCTTCCCAAACAACTCAAATGTTTCACGTGAAACATTACTGTCCTTTCCCCGGCCTTCCCGCTGCCTCAAAAAAACCGGCGCCGCGGCGCCGGTTTTTTGTTTCACGTGAAACAATAGAGCTGTCCGAAAACCTTTCGATTACGAACAGCCCCGATATACCCCAAATATCCAAATGAACCCTTACACCTCTTCCTCTTTTTCGGCCTTATCCACACCCACAACAAAATCCGGCTGATCAATATTTACAATCCTGACACCCTGAGCCGTCTTTCCCTGGGTAGTTATCTGGGAAACTTTCAGTTTTATGGCGTTCCCCTGGGAAGTAATTACGACAATTTCGGCGTCCTCGGTTACAGACAAAGCGCCCACGATTTCGCCGGTCTTTTCGCTCGTTTTATAAGTAATGACACCCTTGCCGCCACGGCCATGCGGCTGAAAATTGGCATATTCCACCCGCTTGCCATACCCATATTCAGTAACGACAAACAGCCGTTCCTCCGGGTTTACCGCAACCGCACAGGCAAGCTCATCACCACCTAAAAGTTTTAAACCCTTGATTCCATGGGAAGCCCGCCCCATAAAGCGGACAACCTCTTCCGTAAAACGCAAACCCAAACCCCGGCGGGTCAGCAGCATAATATCGTCCCGGCCCCTGGTTAAAAGGGCGCTGACAACCTTATCCCCCGCGTCCAGCTTGATTGCCGCAATACCCCGTGTCCTGGCATTGGAAAAATCGCTGGTTCGCACCTTTTTAACAACACCCTTCCGGGTAGCAAAGAAAATAAACGTCTCATCGGTAAAAGCCGGTAAAGACACAACAGCCGCGATTTCCTCGTTCGCGGAAATAGACAAAAGCGCCTTGATATGCTGGCCCCGGGCCGTCCGGGACGCCTCCGGCACTTCGTGGACTTTCAGGAAATAGGCTTTCCCCTCGCTGGTAATGAACAGCATATAGTCATGAGTTGACGCAATAAATATTTTATTAATAAAATCCTCATCTTTCAAAATCGTCGCGGAAGACCCCTTCCCCCCCCTGGTCTGCACCTTGTACACACTGAACGGCAGCCGTTTAATAAAACCCCGGTTGGAAATAAGCACCACCATATCCTCTTTCTGAATAAGGTCTTCGATATTGAATTCCTCGATTTCTTCCGCGACAATCTCGGTACGGCGATCGTCCCCATACTGGGCCGAAAGTTCCATTATCTCGGTTTTAACAAGCATGAGGATTTTCTCCTCACTCGCAAGGAGGGCTTTCAGTTCCGCAATCAGGGCCAGCGTAGCCTCCAGTTCCTCAATGATTTTTTTGATTTCCAGGCTGGTAAGCCGCTGAAGCCGCATATCCAGAATAGCCTGGGCCTGAATCTCGCTCAAGGCGAAACGCTCCATAAGGCTAGTCCTAGCAATATCCACATCCCCGGAAGCCTTAATAATTGCAATAACCTCATCGATATTGTCCAGCGCTATTTTAAGCCCTTCCAGGATATGAGCCCGTTCCTCCGCCCGGCGCAGATCGTACTTGGAACGGCGGATAACCACTTCCCGCCGGTGCGCGACAAAATGTTCAATCATTTCCTTCAAGGAAAGGGTTTTCGGCTTGCCGCCAACCAGGGCAAGACTGTTGACATTGAAATTAACCTGAAGCTGGGTATGAGTAAAAAGATAATTCAAAACAATCTTGGGACTGACATCCTTTTTAAGCTCAATAACAATACGCGTTCCCTTTTTATCCGACTCATCGTTCAAGTCGGATATTCCATCCAGGTTTTTCTCCTTTACAAGATCCGCGATCCTTTTAATAAGCTCTTTCCGGTTGACCATATACGGCAGCTCGGTTACGACAATCATATCCCTGCCGCTCTTCGTCGATTCAATAACAAACCGCGCCCGGACAGTTATTCTGCCACGCCCCGTTGTGTACGCATCCAGAATCCCCCTGCGGCCAAAAATAATACCCGCCGTAGGAAAATCCGGCCCGCTAATATGCTTCATAAGACCCCTGATATCTATATCCGGGTCATCAATATAAGCCGCTATCGCAGAAGCAGCCTCCCGCAGATTATGCGGAGGAATATTAGTCGCCATACCAACAGCGATTCCCACCGAACCATTCACAAGAAGATACGGCAGCGAAGCCGGAAGAACCACAGGCTCCTGCATGGAATCGTCATAGTTAGGAGCAAAATCAACAGTTTCCTTGCCAATATCCCGAACCATCTCCTCGGCAAGCTTAGTCATCCGCGCTTCGGTATAACGCATAGCCGCGGGCGGATCTCCATCTACCGAACCAAAGTTTCCCTGCCCCTGAATCATGGGATACCGCACGGAAAAATCCTGAGCAAGCCGCACCAGCGCGTCATAAATACTGGCGTCCCCGTGAGGATGGTACTTACCCATAATATCCCCGACAATTCTCGCCGCCTTCTTAGTCGCCTGGTTGGAACGCACACCCATCTCGTTCATCGAATACAGGATACGCCGGTGAATCGGTTTCAAGCCGTCACGCACATCCGGCAGGGCGCGCGCAACAATAACCGACATCGCGTAATTCAAAAACGAGTTCTTAACCTCATCCTCAATCGAAACAGGAATGACTCTCCCCTTCACTTCATCAGACATGGCTTACTCCTCATCACGTGGCATTTTACCTTTCTATTCGGAATCGGAATTTGGGCGCATCGCCGCGCCGCGGCGACCGGGCTTTCCGCTCCAAGTCCTCGGAAGCGCCGATGCGCTTCCTGCGGGCTTTCCGCTGCAATCCCTTGCGCGCGCCCAGCGGCAGAAACCGTGCCACACAGGCGGGCCTGAAAAACCGCAAAAGGAAACCCGTACCCGGTTCCCCGCGCGCTGTGGGCAGCGCGCCAGTATACTCCGAATTGAAGTTTTAAACATCAAGGTTGGATACAAAAAGGGCGTTTTCCTCGATGAACTCGCGGCGCGGGCCCACCTGATCGCCCATCAGGGTTATAAAAATATCTTCCGC
>JAISAF010000248.1 GCA_031266855.1 Spirochaetales bacterium | reverse complement strand
TAGCAATTTCGCGGCATAGTTCTGAGCTGCCGCTCAAAATTGCGTCCGGCTGGTTATGGGCAGGTAATTGCCAAAGGCAATTACCTGCCCCCTGAATTGCCGCTGGCAATTCAGGGGCCTTATTCTGATCTGCCGCTCGCTGGTGCGCGCGCAAGGGATTGGAGGGATGCGAAGCAGCCACGCCGCAGGCGGGGCCGGAGCGATAGCGGAGTCCCGCAAAGCCCGGTTTTTTTGCCCGCGAGCGGGCAAAAAAATGCGTCTCTTTATCACTATCCCGCCGCGGCAAAAGCGGCTATATCCTTCATGTGCCCCGGAATCTTTATCCCCTGCGGACAATGGCTCTGGCACTGCCCGCATTCCGCGCAGTTGTGAGCCTTTTCCGTCTCCAGCAGCGTGATATAAGTATTGCGAAAAACAATAGGCGCCATATGCGCGTCGTTGAGCGCCTTATAATGATTGTAAATGGCAAACACCCGCGGAATATCCACGCCCACGGGACACGGCATGCAGTAGCGGCAGCCGGAACACGGAATCGTCCCCGAAGCGCGGTAGGCCGCCGCGGTCTCCTTCAGGACATCCTGCTCCGCCGCGGACAGGGGCCGGAAATTCTCAAACGTCGCGAGATTGTCCTCCACCTGCGCGGGACTTGACATACCGCTCAGCACAGTAAACACATTGGGAAGCGAACCCGCAAAGCGCAACGCCCATGACACCGGCCCCGCCCCAGGATCGGCCTTTTTCAAAATCCCCAAAGCCTTTTCGTTCAAACCCGCAAGCGCGCCGCCCCGCACAGGCTCCATCACAATAACAGGAATATTCCTGTCCGTAAGAATTTCGTACTGGCGTTTCGCGTCCAGGGTTTCCCAGTCCACATAATTCAACTGAATCTGGGCAAACTCCCAGGGATAAGCCGAAGCCACCATCTCCAGAATTTCCGGGTTATCGTGAAAGGAAAATCCCAAACGCCGGATTTTACCCTCCGCCTTTTTTTTCGCCAGAAATTCGTAAATCTCCAGCTCCTGGAAACGCTTAAAATTGCCACGGGCCAGGTTATGCGCAAGATAAAAATCAAAATACTCCGTCCTGCACTTACGCAACTGCTCCGAAAAAATCTTTTCGACTTCCGCCGGCGAAGAAGCAAGCCATGCAGGCATCTTGGTCGCCAAATAAAAACTCTCCCGCGGATATTTTGAAAGCGCCTCGCCAATAAACGTCTCGGACAAACCCTGATGATACATCCAGGCCGTATCAAAATAATTCACCCCGCACTCAAAAGCGCGGTCTATCATTTTCCGCCCCAACCCGTAATCAATCTCCGGCTTGTCCGGCGCGACAAGCGGCAGCCTCATACACCCAAAACCCAGAAGAGAAACCTCCGCATTCAACGAAGGAACCATGCGTTTTTCCATATATGCCATACCCTATATTTTTATGATATAACCGTCTTTTCTCTCCGCCGCGGCAGGAAGAGCGCAGTCAGGATACCCCAGGGCGATTGCCCCGACCCCCACAAAATCCTCCCCAATCCCCCAGCCCTTCAAAAGCGCCTTTCCCTCCGGCGAATCAAACATCTGCCGTTCCCGATTAATCCAGCAGGAACCCAAACCAAGCGAGTAAGCAGCCAGCATCATATTCTCTAAAACGCAGGAACCATCCTCCACATACGTCGCCCACTTCTTCGGCGAAGCCAGCACCACGACAATAGTCGGCGCGCCATAATAAGGATTCCCACCCGAACCCAGCACCTTCGCGTTCATCTTTACCAGCTCCTCCACCACATCCGGCTTCTGCACCGCGACAATCACCGGCGACTGCGCCCCGCCCCCCGTAGGAGCAAAAGTCCCCGCCTCCAGAACCGCGTCAAGCTCGTCCCTCCCGATCTGCTGCGATTTGAATTTTCGTATACTCCGGCGGCTGCGTATCGCCTCCAGAACCTCATTCTTCCCAACCATAAACTCCTCCACGACAGTAAAAGATAAAACAATATTACACCTTTTAAGAAAAAATGTCACCGGGAGCAGAAGCAAAAGCCTTTCCCTTTTTCCAATCATTATGGCGCATTTTTTGCGGTCAGGGAATTTGCGCAGCAAATTCCCTGACCGCAAAAAACCGGGCTTTCCGCTGCAAGTCCTCGGATTTGCCCATGCAAATCCTGCGGGCTTTCCGCTACAATCCCTTGCGCGCGCGCCAGCGGCTTTTCGCGCTTCGCACGGCGGCTCAGAAACAGGCCGCGGTAATGGCTCACGGCAATTACGCGGCCGGGTGTTTAAATGCCGGGCATAATATAGGGAAATGTATACCGGGAAAATGGCAACTGATGCGTGATGGTAAAGGGAATTATTATAGATCGCGGATGATTAATTAATAGAGCTGTTTAGAAACCCCATAGCTTCGGGAACGGTTTCGATACAAAAATGAAATAGCTCTATTTATACAAAAACAATATCAGACATATTTTCTGTTTCGTTACTATCAGGAAATAGAAAAGCAACCACTGCGGACAGGCTTACCGAAGTGGTTACTTGTTTCTGCCGTGATCGTGAATATGTGAAAACTTTAGACTATTTTTTGTATCCGCATTTTGGGCACACACCATTTTCATTTAACAGAATGCCGCATAACGGGCAACGGTCTTTTTCTTTTTGCCGCTCTTTCCCATATTCCTGGGTAGCGCCATTAACGCCACTTGTGAAGGTGATTTTCGCGATGTTTAACTTATCTTTCAACAAGTCGTAAACGATCTTAATCATACCTTCAACGGTCATTGTTTCTTTTGTAACAACCAAACGGCATTCCGGATAGGCTGTCGCAAGCTCTGTCTTGAAAGCAGGGCCTTT
>JAISAF010000211.1 GCA_031266855.1 Spirochaetales bacterium | reverse complement strand
TGGTTCATCCCAAAGATTGCGTATAATGGCTGTAGAGGTCAGAACCGCTACAATATTAGCAGCGTACAGCAGAACTATTTAATTAACGGGCAGGAAAAACGAGGTAATTAAAATATAATGGAGTATGGGTGCGCTTCGCATAACAAGGCTGTATATGCTCTTTTTTATCCTTGCGGACAAACCGGATCATTCCGCTGGGAGTATACGCTTATTTGTGATGCCGGAGAATGGGCTGACGCCATAAACGCCGCATTCAACGTTATGCGCCACGTTCCAGATCTTTGATTGCCGAAACCAGGCTGGCGAGTCCTTCGTTTTCATCGCCGTTATTTTCGACCGTACTGTCGGCAATATCGGCGTAGTTCAGATCCAGATGGCTTTTTACATTCATAACATCCAGATTGACAGGCTCCTCGTCATTGACTTTCACGAAATAACGGCTTTTGCCGGAGACCGACAGTATTTCCGGATCGCGGTCAATAAAAAATATATGCCCCAAACTCCTGAGGATGGGTATATGGTAATCGCAGGATAAAACACTTCCGCCGGTCGCTATCACGGATCGCCGCGCTGTCTCCGACAGTTCCCACAGCGCCCGCGTCTCTTCGCGGGTGTAGCCGTTTAAAAGTGTAAGAAACGAGATGGAATCCCCCAGGGCCTTCATTACGAGCTTATCGGTATCATAGAAATCAAGACCCAGTTCCTCCGCCGCCCTCCGCCCGAGCGTGGATTTCCCGCAGCCCGGCAGGCCGATCAGAACATAATTATTTCCCCGTCGTGAGGTTCCCTCACTGGACATTCCCATCCTCCGTTTAACCGCGGCTTCTTCCCTGCTATTATTGCGCTGGATCGCCTGGAAAATCAACCGGCTCCGCAAAGAAAAATTTACCGCTAAGCCGGAAAAGTAAAAAAAAATAAAGGAGCCTGTTCAAAAAACCTTTGTAATTCGGAATTTTGGCGCATTTTTTTGCCCGCATACGCGGGCAAAAAAACCGGGCTTTCCGCTCCAATCTTTTTTGCCGCAGACGGCAAAAAAGGATTTCCGCTGCAATCCCTTGCGCGCGCCCAGCGAGCGGCAGCTTGCGTATAACCAAGCCACGGAATTGCCAAGGCAATTCCGTGGCATATAACTCACGCGGTGCGCAATTTTGTCGAAACAAAATTGCGCACCCTGTCATCAGGCACGGATCGTAGCGGCTAACCAGATGCGTACAAGCAGACCTGCAAAATTGCATAGCAATTTTGCAGGTGTTATTTTAACAGAACGGCCTTCTGGCTGCCGCAACCGCGATTACAGCAACCGGTCACGTTTGCAGCTTTTGATCCAAGCCGAAAAAACAGGGAGTATGGCAAAGAAGAAGATGATGGTTAAAGCTACATTGCTTTTTAACACTCTAAGTTGTGATATAAATAAAGCTATTCGCAACCCTACGCTTCCGAATAGCTTGCGGAAACAGTTCCTATATAAAAACCGGCAGAATCTACCGCCATTTTGTGATAAATTCCATAGACTTGCGAGAGAACCGAAGGTTGTCGAACAAGTCTAATGGCATTAATGGCGTTTACATATCGTTATCCACAAAACGTTCTGAATTTTTTGAAAATATTGATAGAAAATTATTGACAAAATAATAAAAACCATTAATATTAAAGAAGACGGAGGCATATTATGCTGGCAAATAGTATAAAGAACCAGACGGCGCAAATATTTCAAAATATTGAAATATTATTAGATGCCGTTCCTGAAAATGAATTTGATACAATTAAAGGAGGGTATAAAACATGGAGACATTTTTATCATTTAATCCATTCATTGGATAAAAATTTTATCGATCCGGGCAGTTATATTGAACCAATATTCCATAAAAATAATTTGAATAGAATAGATATTAAGGACGAAAATGTATTAACAAAAAATGAAATAAAGGAATATTACGAATATGTAAAAGATAAAATAGATGAATACATAAAAAAATTAAATGATGAAATACTGGCAGAAGAAATATGTTTCAATAAAATGCAAATTACAAAATTGGAATTAATATTAGCACAATTACGGCATATATTTTATCATGTAGGTTATTTACATTGCTGTATAAAGATTGAAAAAGGCGGGACGCCGGAATATATTGGACTATATTAAAACATCGGGATACTGCACATAACGCGATTTCGGGAAAATCCGTTTTGAGGCATGAAGACACCTTTATAGTGTACGCCTGGCCTTTTGAGGATTAATTCGGACAGAACTGTTTACGCTTCGCCGCCAACAGACGCTTCGGGCAGCGGTTTGCTCGGGTTATTCCGCTTCGCTCCATTCCCACGTCAAAACCCCACCACATTTTGTCCGCCTTACAAATGATAGGCATTTGCTTATTCCTGAGCCGCCAAAACGTCATAAACAGCCGGAATGTTATGCGCAAGCATTTTGAATTTTTTGCGAATTTCATCCGGAAAGCCCCTGGGCTATAGCCCGCGTTAGAAGATAGCTGTGTGAAAAGCGGCTGAATAGCCGCCTCTTCACCTGCCGTCCGCCTTGAACGCAAACCCCGGCAGTTAATCTTTTTCCGGAATTTTATACCGCCGTCTCCAGGGCAGTCTTCATCATATCCGTAAACGCCGTCTTTGCGGCAGATATGTTTCCCGGTAAAGCGGATTATTGACGCGGAATTTTCTTTAAATGGGAAAGTTCAAGCATATCCGTCATCGGAATATTATTATCCAACGCGAATTCGCAGATTTTTTCCAAAAGGGCAATCCGTTCCGCCTGATAGAGTATCTTATCAATGTCTTCAGGTGAAATAACAAGGATGCCGTCCGTATCGCCAACAATGTAATCGCCGGGTTTAACCTCAACACCGCCGCAGACAACAGGAATATTGAGTTTGGTATACTGGAGATTCATATTGTCAATTATTGCCGTCGGTCCGCCGTTACAGAACGCGGGCAGGGACATTCCCGCAATAACGCCGTAATCGCGGGTTCTTCCATCAAACACCAGGCCGGCGGCCTGTTTATTGATCATGGCGTGAACCATATTCTCGCCCATCATTGAATGGACATTGTAGTTTTCAAGTCCTTCTTTTCCTATCACAACAATATCGCCGGGCTGGATATGGTCAATCATTTCAAAATTTTTATAATACTTTTGACCCGAATCCTTTACTTCGGAAAAAGTAACCGTGAAGGCGCGTCCCGCAAGCCGCATGTCAGGACGTATCGGGAGTATATTGTCCATCCATTTGCCGGCTTTGATCAGCCGCATTGCATCAGTAAATACCCCTGTTTCCGTATTCTTCAGAAACCCAATTTTTTCTTCTTCTGTATAATTTCTCATCATTACTATCTCCTTTCTCAATTTTTTATATGAACTGGTTGATACTTAAAAACCAGAACAACCGCGCACTGTACTAGTATGTCTTAGAGCCTGTTCAATATCTGGTAAAATCCTGGGTGCGCAAGGGAGGGGCTGGTTGCGAATTTGCATTCGCAAATTCGCTGCTCGCCCATGCGTCCTGGCTGACCGCGAATTTGCATTCTGCAAATTCGCCCGCTGCGCGGCGCAAGGGATTGCAGCGGAAATCCTTTTGGCGCAGCCAAAAGATTGGAGCGGAAAGCCCGGTTTTTGGCGCTTCGCGCCAAAAATGCGCCCAAATTCTGATAAATTATA
>JAISAF010000210.1 GCA_031266855.1 Spirochaetales bacterium | reverse complement strand
CTGGCTGGCCCGCGAATTTGCGTTCCGCAAATTCGCCCGCTGCGCGGCGCAAGGGATTGCAGCGGAAAGCCCGCAGGATTTGCATAAGCAAATCCGAGGACTTGGAGCGGAAAGCCCGGATTTTGGCGCTTTGCGCCAAAAATGCGCCCAAATTCTGATATTGAACAGTCTCTTACATTGAAGCTGTTCGTGTTCGTAAACGAAAACCCCGGACAGCTTTAGTGTTTCACATCCTCCGCCATGTATTCCGCTGCGTCTTCCGCCACATTCTCCGCTGCGTCTTCCACCGCGTTTTCCCCGCGGCGCGGATAAACATTCCGTGAAAAGTCCCCGCCGGGAGTATCCAGAATATCTATCATAACCCTGGGATACCAGATATGTTCAAGTTCATGGATACGGCGTTCAATTTCACCGACGGATTCCCCCGCGCCGCGCGTAAAGGAACGCTGGAGAATAACAGGCCCCGAATCAAGCCCATAATCCACATAGTGGATGGTAATACCCAATTCCCGGTCGCCGGAGTGGTAACTCTCCTCAATACCGCGGGTTCCCGGATATTTAGGAAGAAGGGCCGGATGGATATTGATGATCCGCGAAGGGTAGGCGTCGATAAGCCGGCGCCCCAGGAGCCGCATAAAACCAGCAAGGGCGATGTAATCTATGTGCAGAGGAGCCAGCACAGCGAGCATTTCGCCCTCGGCATCTTCCCTTGTCCTGTCTTTGTAGGAAACAATGTGTGAGGGAATGCCGAGTTTTTCCGCCCGCACCAGGGCAAAAGCGTCCTTTTTATCGGCGATCAGGCAAACAATCCTGTGCCGCGTATGGGCAAGGGCCTTCGCGATAGCCTCGAAATTTGTTCCGTTTCCAGAAGCGAAAACAGCAAGATTAGCCACGGACAAGCTCTCCCAGGGGAAAAACGTCCATCCCCGCGGCCGCGCCCAGGAATTCGTTTTCCTTTACTCCAGGAACAACCAGGGCAATACCCACACCCATATTGAAAACCCTGCGCATTTCTTCCTCCGCGACGGATCCCCCCCCGGCTATACGCGAAAAAATCCGGGGAACGGGCCAGTCCCACATCAGGCGCGGCACGAGGCCCGGAGCGAGAACCCGCACGAGATTTCCTTCCAGACCACCGCCGGTAATATGGGCCGCGGCGCTAATAGTTCCCGACGCGCTTAACTTCATAAGTTCGCGTACATAAATGCGTGTCGGCGTAAGAAGCTCTTCCCACTGGTTTTCAGGAAGAGCCTTGCGGGCAAGCGACAGCCCGTTGGAATGTATACCCGCCGATGGTATGGCATACAGAAGGTCACCCGGATTCATCGCGCCGGGGCGCGGAAGCATCTCGTCTTTTTCGCCTATCCCCACACAGAAACCCGCAAGGTCAAAGTCCCCGCCGTGATACAGATCAGGCATCTCCGCTGTCTCGCCCCCGGTAAGGACGCATCCGGCCTGCTCGCAGCCCGCGACAATCCCCTTCATAATATCGCGCAGCAGCTCCTCGTCCAGCCGCCCCACAGCGATATAATCAAGAAACGACAAGGGCTGCACCCCGCAGACAGCAAGATCGTTTACGCTCATTGCGACCAGGTCGATACCAATCGTGTCGAACTTCCCAAGTTTCCGCGCCACAAGAAGTTTTGTTCCCACCCCGTCAGTTGTGGACATAAGAAAAGGCTTTTTCCAGGCCGCAGGATCAAACTCAATACCGCCCGAAAAACCGCCAATCGCCGAACTCACCGCCCTCGATTTGATTGACGCGATAAAACGCGCAAACCTGTCACCGCTCTGAATATCAACCCCGGCGGATGTATAATCCATCTCGTCTCCTTGCAAAGTATCTGCTCGCACTAAAGGTAGCAGGAAACTGAAAAAAAAGGAAGATAGCGCGGCGGCGGTTCCTGGAATGAACGCCATGAATTTTTATTCCCATATATGCGGGGATCCGGGCGCATTTTTTTTGTCCGAAGACGGACCAAAAAAACCGGGCTTTCCGCTGCAAGTCCTCGGATTTGCCGCTGCAAATCCTGTGGGCTTTCCGCTGCAATCCCTTGCGCGCGCACCAGCGGCTAACCCCGTGCCGTAAAACCATGCCCGCCGCTCCGCGGCGGCCCTGAAGCGTGCACCCGCGCGGATTTCCGGCTACGGAAATCCGCGCAGGCCGTCCCCGGCCGGCCGATCCCTGTAGTACCAGGTGCGTACAGCCGGCCCCGCAAAATCGCTGCGCGATTTTGCCCCGGCACCTGCATATACGCCAGGGGTTTTTTAGGGCCTCCTGCCAGGATGCATTGGCGGGCAGAAAAATCGCATACGCGATTTTTTGACCAGCCCCGGAAAGCCTTGTTAGCAAAAACACGCTCCCGTGTGCGTTTGCCGGGGCATGCAAAATCGCTGCCCGTCCATGCAGCCTGGGTATTAAACCCGTCTGCCGGAATGAACTGGCACGACAGGGTTTTTCCGGGTTTGACGACACGGGACAGGCTATTGCGTCTATTTGGGAGTTATACGCAATTGCCCCTAAAATTGGTTTGAAGATATTGTATAAAAATTATACTCAAAAATAAGTTGACAAAATAAAAAACATGCTATAATTTAAATTTAAACTGCTTTGGAGGCATAAAATGGCTAGTGATGACTTAGAGATTAATAGAGAAGTATTAGACGGTTTTGTTAATGGTGTATATGCCCAATATCTTAATGAAGCTGTTTTACGGAATAAGCCTCCA
>JAISAF010000183.1 GCA_031266855.1 Spirochaetales bacterium | reverse complement strand
TCCATACAGTACCCTCCCTGCACAATGGTATCCTGTTTTACCCCCCTTTATCTTCCCCTTAAGTTTATGATGTTGCGCCAGGCATCTTTTTGCGTTTCATGTAATAGCGCCATATTTTAGAATGTGCTATCTAAAAACGTACCTGGCACCTTTTTAAAAGAGGTAAAATACTTCGGCTTTTATACTTATTTTACTTTTTCGACTTGGCGGTTAGATTTCTTTCTGGTTATATCCGCTCTTTTTGTGTAATCAGCTTTGGTTAGCCGCTGGGCGGCGCGAGGGATTGCAGCGGAAAGCCCACAGGAATTGCTTATGCAATTCCGAGGACTTGGAGCGGAAAGCCCGGTTTTTTGCCCGTGGCTTCCACGGGCAAAAAATGCGCCCATGCCATGAATCTGGAAATATGTTCGCGAACCTATTGACAATAAATCGAATTTTGATTATATATAACTGCTTATACTATTGGTGGGTTATAGATAAGTAAGTGTATGTGTGGTAAGGATTTACGCCTCTGTAGCTCAGTTGGTAGAGCACCACCATGGTAAGGTGGGGGTCATCGGTTCAAATCCGATCGGAGGCTTGACTTTTGGATGGAAGAAAATTATACTTTGACTCTTGTAATTGAAGGAAGGAGCTTGTTTCATGGCGGGAAAAAACAAAAACGTTGAACTTATAGCGCTTCAGTGTTCGGAATGTAAACGCAGGAATTATACAACTAAAAAGAACAAAAAAAATACTCAGGGGAAGCTGGAGCTCCAGAAGTACTGCAAATTCGATAAAAAGCATACCCTTCATAAAGAAACTAAAATTAAATAACGCGTGTGTTATAGGCCAGTGGCTCCAATTGGCAGAGCGGCGGTCTCCAAAACCGCATGTTGGGGGTTCGAATCCCTCCTGGCCTGTATTTTGCGGTGTATCCTATAGAAGGCCGGCGCCTGTTTTTTGATGGGCCATAAGGGAGTTGAAGGAGCGGGTATGAGAAAGGTGGTACAGTTTGTTCAGGATAGTATCGGGGAAATGAAGAAAGTTGTCTGGCCTTCCCGTGAAGAGGTCGTGGCGTCTACCCGTGTTGTTCTTGTGTCAACGGTGCTGTTTGCGGTTGTGCTGGGGATTGTGGATGTTATCCTCTTTAAGGGGCTGGATTTACTTTTTTAGGCCGAAAGCGGAAGGAGACTATGGCAAAAGCGTGGTATGTGCTTCATACATACTCAGGATATGAAAATAAGATAGAGAAGACTATCCGTAAGCTGGTGACGAGTGAAAACCTTGCTGATTGTATTTTCGATATCAAGGTTCCTTCGGAACAGGTTGTCGAAATGCGGGATGGCAAGAAAAGAGTTACGAGTAAGAAATTTTTGCCTGGCTATATTCTTCTGGAAATGGATTTTTCCGGGAGGGACTGGAAGCCGGTTTGTTCCCTTATCAGGAGGATTCCCGGGGTAACGGGTTTTGTTGGTGCGTCGGCGGATTTTAAGCCTCAGGCTATATCGGCGGAAGAGGCGCGGATAATTCTGCAAAAAACCGGCGAAATCAAGGGGGACAAGGTTATTAAGCCCAGGCAGACGTTTTCGCTGGGGGAAAATGTCCGTATTGTGGAGGGGCCGTTTGATTCGTTTACCGGCACGGTCGAGGACGTGAATATGGAGAAGGCGAAACTGAGGGTAACGGTCGGCATCTTCGGCAGGGCGACGCCTGTGGAAGTGGATTTTCTTCAGGTCGAGAAGATTTGATTTCCTTGTGAAAGGAGATTTTAAAATCGATATTTCAAAGCGGGCTGATAATTCCCGCTTTGGAGAGATAGGGAACCGCCCTGTGGGGGATAGTGTTCCTGCCCGGCGTTGCCGGGATTGAAGATGGGAGTCCTGAAAAAAGCGCTTTGCGGGCGTTTCGCGGGACGTTATTACCACAAGGAGAGTTTATGGCAAAGAAAAAAATCGCTGCTGTTGTGAAATTGCAGTGTCCTGCCGGGAAGGCTACGCCCGCGCCGCCTGTGGGCCCGGCTCTTGGCCCGCATGGTGTTTCGGCTCCGCAGTTTGTTCAGCAGTTTAATGATGCGACGAAAAACGTGGAGCCGGGGCTTATTCTGCCTGTTATCATTACTATTTACGCGGACAAAAGTTTTTCGTTTATTATGAAGACGCCGCCGGCTCCGGTGCTGATTAAAAAGGCGCTGGGGATTGAGCATGCTTCGGCTGAGCCGCACAAGACGAAGGTGGGGAAGCTGTCGCGGGCGAAACTCCGGGAGATAGCGCAGACCAAGCTGCCTGACTTGAATGCCAACGATATTGATGCCGCGATGAAAATTATCGCGGGTACGGCGCGGAGTATGGGTGTTGAGGTGGAGGCTGTGTCATGAAGCGGGGCAAGAAATACGCCGAAACGGTAAAAAAATACAATCCTTTGGAGAGTTACGCGCCGGAGAAGGCTGTGGATGTTGTCAAGCAGACTTCCTACGCGAAGTTTGACGAGACGGTGGATATTTCCATTAATCTTTCGCTTAAGAAAAGCCAAACTGTCCGCGATACTCTTGTGCTGCCGTATCAGTTCAAGGGTGAAAAAAAGATTCTTGTGTTCGCGAAGGGCGAAAAGGTGGAAGAGGCGAAACAGGCTGGCGCTACCTATGTGGGCGATGATGATCTTATTGAAAAGATAAAGGGCGGATGGCTTGATTTTGATGTCGCTGTGGCGACGCCGGATATGATGAAGGATGTTGGCCGGCTTGGTCAGATTCTGGGCCGCAGGGGGCTTATGCCGAACCCGAAGACGCAGACTGTTACTTTTGATGTCAGGGCGGCGGTGAATGAACTTAAAAAGGGGCGGGTTGAGTACCGCTCCGACAAAACCGGCGCGATTCATCTGGCGGTTGGCAAGGTTTCGATGGACGCGAAGGCGGTTGCGGAAAATATTGCCGCTGTTCTTCAGGATGTGGAGAGAAAGCGTCCGCCTGACGCGAAGGGAAATTTTATTAAGTCGGTGTATGTTTCTTCAACAATGGGACCGGGCGTGCGGGTTGCCCGGGGCGAACAGGAGTAAGATTATGGCGGAATATGTAACAAACCCCCAGCCCTATAAGGTCGAGGCGGTAGAGAGTCTTAAGAAAAAATTCGGTGATTTTTCAGGGTATATTTTTACTGATTACCGCGGGCTTACCGTGGAGCAGATTACTAGTTTGCGGGGTTCCCTTCGCAAGCTGAATGCCGAATACAGGGTCGTGAAGAACAATTTCGCGCGGATTGCTTTTAAGGAGCTTTCCCGGCCGGATGTGGCTTCCTGTCTTGTGGGGCCGACGGCGATTGCTCTTACGAAAGACGAGGCAAGCCAGGTGGCGAAATCCATTCTTGATTTTGCGAAGGAAACAAGTGTCAAAATCAAGGGAGGGTTGATTGAAGGCAGGGTTTTTACCGATAAACAGATGGAAGCTTTTTCAAAACTGCCTTCCAGGCTGCAGCTCCTCGCGCAGCTTATGGGTACTATGAACGCGCCTGCGCAAAACCTTGCGTGCGCGATGAATGGGGTTGCGGGTAAACTTGTTCGAACCCTCGCGGCGGTGGCGGACAAAAAGAAGGCGGAACAGGAGGCCGTGTAGCGGCCTTTTGGAAAAATACAGGCGGGGTTAGCCTTCCGGGTTGTGTTGCGTGCTATCCCAAAGCCTGAAAATATTTTGAATATAAGGAGAAGATAATATGGCAACACTGGGTAAAGAAGAAGTGCTCGAGGCGATTGCGGGCATGACTGTTCTTGAAGTATCCGAACTGGTGAAAATGATGGAAGAGAAGTTTGGCGTTACTGCCGCGGCTCCTGTTGCGGTGGCTGCCGCCGGCGCGGCTGGAGCGGCTGCTCCGGCTGCCGCCGCGGAGGAGAAGACGGAGTTTACCGTCAAGATCGCCGCTGTGGGTGAGAAGAAAATCGATGTCATTAAAGCAGTTCGCGCCGTCGTTCCTGGCCTTGGCCTGAAGGAAGCGAAGGACCTCGTTGAGGGCCTTGGCGTTGTAAAAGAAAACGCTTCAAAGGATGAGTCTGCCAGCATCAAGAAAGCTCTTGAAGATGCCGGTGCGAAAGTTGAAGTTCAGTAATAAAACTGTGTTTCACAGGAAAGTTTTCTCAGTAAACCACCGGAATAGTCTGTTCCGGTGGTGTTTTGTCTTTGGGCCGGATGGTGCTGAAAAAGGCACGGCGGCCCTTGTTTCCCAGGGGAGGGGTTAAATCTATGTTTGATAGAAATACCATAATTAATCGTGAGTATGTCGGCAAGGAACGCCCTGACGCAATGGAATTGCCTAACCTGATTGATATTCAGCTCTCCTCATACGAGAAATTCCTTCAAAAAGCGCGTCTGGAATCCGGCAGGCCGCCGCTGAATCAGGGGCTGGAGGAAGTGTTTCAGTCCGTATTCCCTATCGAGAGCCAGAATGGCGATATGAAACTGGAATACGATCATTATTCTCTTGATGGCGAGAACCTGAAGCTGTCGGAAGCTGAATGCAAACAGAAGGGGCTTACGTATTCCGTGCCGGTCAAGGCCCGTATTAATCTTGTATTTCTGGATACTGGTGAAATCCGGCAGAAAGAAATTTATATGGGTGATATGCCGCTTATGACCGACCGTGGTACTTTTATCATCAATGGCGCTGAACGGGTTGTCGTTTCCCAAATTCACCGCTCTCCCGGCGTTATTTTTTCCCACGAAAAGGGAGTGTTCTCCTCCCGCATTATTCCCTACCGCGGGTCCTGGCTTGAGTTTGAGATTGACCAGAAAAAGGAACTTATCTACGCGAAAATTGACAGGAAAAAACGTATTTTGGGAACCCTGTTTCTGCGCGCGCTGGGTTATGAAAGCCGGGAGGAAATAATTTCCTGTTTTTACAAGACACAGACCCTTGCGTTGAAGGATAAGGCGGAAGTGCGGGATGCCCTGGTGGGGAAAATTCTGGCAAAGGCTATTTTTTCCGAAGAAGACGGGCAGGAGAAAAAACTCTATCCCGCGGGAGAAAAACTGCACCCCCACGATATTGAAGAGCTTATTCATCTGGGTATTAAGAAAGTCGATATTATCGATTTTGATGCTGATGATTCGCTTGATTCGCAGATCATCCTGAAATGTTTTGAGCGCGAGGACGCGAAATATACGCGTCACGACGCGGGTTTTGACGAGCCTACGAAAGATGATTCCTTTGCCTATGTGTACTCCATCATCATGCCCGGTGAGCCTATCACGATTGAAAATGCCGAAAAGGATTTCAATTCCATGTTTTTCAGCTCCCGCCGCTATGACCTGGGCCGGGTCGGCAGGTACAAGCTGAACAAGAAGTTCGATTATGAAGAGGATGAAAACTCCGCCGATGATACTTCCGCCACGGGAGCGCACCTTTTGACCAGGCCGGATATTGTGAACACGATGAAGTTCCTTATCAGGGTATATGTCGGCGGGGCAAATGTTGACGATATTGATCATCTGGGAAACCGGCGCGTTCGTTCGGTGGGCGAGCTTCTGGCGAATCAGTTGAAAACCGCTTTTTCCCGTATGGAAAGAATCGCTAAGGAGCGTATGTCCCTTAAGGAGACTGAAACAATTAAGCCGCAGGATTTGATTTCAATAAAACCCATTGTCGCGGCGATTAAGGAATTTTTCGGTTCCAGCCAGCTTTCCCAGTTCATGGATCAGGTGAATCCCCTGTCGGAGCTGACGCACAAGCGCAGGCTCAACGCTCTGGGTCCCGGAGGTCTTTCCCGTGATCGGGCGGGATTTGAAGTGCGCGATGTTCACTATACCCATTACGGACGCATGTGCCCCATCGAGACGCCGGAAGGGCCGAATATCGGTCTTATTGTGTCGCTGGCAAACTACACCAATGTGAATGATTACGGCTTCCTTGAAACTCCGTACCGCAAGGTACAGAACGGTAAAGTTACCGCCGAAATTGAATATCTGTCCGCGATTGACGAGGAAAAATATTATATCGCGCAGGCGAACGCCCGCATCGATAACCGGGGTAATTTTTCCGACGATCAGGTGTCCGTGCGCCGGGCAGGTGATTACAGTACCCGGCTTCCTAAGGAAATCCAGTACATGGATGTTTCGCCCAAACAGATTATTTCGGTATCCGCTTCGCTTATCCCTTTTCTGGAGCATGATGATGCGAACCGCGCCCTGATGGGTTCTAACATGCAGCGCCAGGCTGTTCCCCTTATGTTTCCCGAACCCCCGCGGGTGGGAACGGGTATGGAGGCCAAGTGCGCCTATGATTCGGGAGTTTTCGTTAAGGTAAAACGGGACGGAGTTGTGGAATATGTTTCTTCGACAAAGGTCATCGTAAAGCCGGCCCGGCCAGCCGATCCGGATGACAGGGACGAGTTTGATCTTCTCAAGTACCAGAGGACAAACCAGGATACCTGCTATATCCAGAAGCCCATTGTCCGGGTGGGGCAGAAAGTCAAAAAAGGCGATGTCATTGCCGACGGGCCGGCTACCTTCAAGGGTGAGCTTGCTCTGGGGAGGAATGTGCTGGTTGGTTTTGTTCCCTGGAACGGCTACAACTACGAGGACGCCATTCTTATTTCAGAGAAGATCGTTAAAGAGGACATTTTTACCTCGGTTCATATCAAGGAATTCCAGGTGGATGTGCGGGAGACCAAACTTGGGCCGGAAAAAATTACCCGCGATATTCCTAATATCGGGGAAAAATCCCTGGATCAGCTCGATGAGGAAGGTATTATTCTTGTTGGCGCAAAGGTAAAATCCGGTTCTATTCTGGTTGGAAAAGTAACGCCAAAAAGTGAGACCGAGACCACGCCTGAGTTCAAACTCCTGAATTCAATATTCGGTGAAAAAGCCAAGGAAGTGCGGGATACATCGCTGCGGATTCCCCACGGTACGGAAGGAACGGTTATCGATGTACAGCGTATGCGCCGTTCGGAAGGGGATGACCTTTCCCCTGGCGTGGACGAGGTGGTGAAGGTTCTTATCGCGACGAAGCGTAAACTTCAGGAGGGCGATAAAATGGCTGGCCGCCACGGCAACAAGGGCGTCATCGCACGGGTTCTTCCCGAAGAGGATATGCCTTACATGGCGGACGGCACTCCGCTGGAAATATGCCTGAATCCCCTGGGAGTTCCTTCGCGTATGAATCTGGGGCAGCTTCTTGAAACCATGCTTGGCTGGGCGGCGCTGTGGAAGAATGAGTGGTACGCGACTGCGGTTTTTGAATCGGCGTCCGTGGAGGAGATTGCCTCCAGCCTGAAATCCGCGGGTCTGCCTTCAGGCTCAAAGACAGTTCTGTATGACGGGCGCACGGGCGAGGCTTTTAAAAACCCCGTTATGGTGGGATGTATGTATATGCTCAAACTGCACCATCTTGTTGATGACAAGATGCACGCCCGGTCTACCGGGCCATACTCCCTGGTAACGCAGCAGCCTTTGGGCGGTAAGGCCCAGTTTGGCGGGCAGCGGCTTGGGGAAATGGAAGTCTGGGCCCTGGAAGCCTATGGCGCGGCCAATACTTTGCAGGAACTTCTTACCATCAAGTCCGACGATATGACGGGCAGGGCAAAAATATACGAAAGTATTGTCAAGGGAGAACCGTCCACCGCGGCGGGTGTTCCTGAATCTTTCAACGTGCTTGTGCAGGAGTTGCGGGGACTTGCTCTTGATATTTCGATTCGGGATTCAAAAGGAAAGGCGATTCCCCTGACCGAACGGGATGAGGAACTCATTAACCGGCAGGGAAGCAATTTCTAGGGAGGGCAGATTTTTATGAGAGATATTCAGGATTTCGATTCCATTATGATCCAGCTTACATCCCCGGAGAAGATCCGGGCATGGAGCTATGGGGAGGTAAAGAAGCCTGAAACGATAAATTACCGCACCCTGCGGCCGGAAAAGGATGGGCTGTTCTGCGAGCGCATTTTCGGTACAACGAAGGAGTGGGAATGTTACTGCGGCAAGTTCAAGTCAATACGCTATAAAGGGGTCATCTGCGACCGCTGCGGCGTTGAGGTAACGCATTTTAAGGTGCGGCGCGAAAGAATGGGACATATTGAGCTGGCCTCCCCTGTGTCGCATATCTGGTACTACCGCTCGGTTCCCTCCCGCATGGGACTTCTCCTGGATTTAACGATTGCCGCCCTCCGTTCCGTACTCTACTACGAAAAGTATATCGTTATGGATCCGGGCGATACGGATCTGAAAAAGATGGGACTTCTTACCGAGGAAGAGTATAACGAGGCCAAAGAGCGTTATGGAATGTCCTTTACCGCCGGTATTGGCGCGGAAGCCGTCCGCAGCCTGCTGGAAAACCTGGACCTGGACGCCCTTTCCACAGAACTGCGCGCTACGATGGTCGAAAAGGGCGCCAAGGCGGATAAACGTCTTTTGAAGCGCATTGAAATTGTGGAACACTTTCGCGATTCCGGAAACAGGCCCGAATGGATGATCCTTGACGTGGTTCCCGTTATTCCTCCTGAGCTGCGGCCTATGGTGCAGTTGGACGGGGGCCGTTTTGCCACAAGCGATTTAAACGACCTGTACCGCAGGGTCATCAACCGTAATAACCGCCTGAAAAGGCTTATGGTTCTGAACGCCCCGGATATCATTATCCGCAACGAGAAGCGTATGCTTCAGGAAGCGGTGGATGCCCTTTTTGATAATTCCAAAAAGAAACGGGTTGTCAAGGGCGCCTCGAACCGGCCTCTGAAATCCCTCTCCGATATGCTTAAAGGCAAGCAGGGACGTTTCCGCCAGAACCTTCTGGGAAAGCGCGTGGACTATTCCGGCCGTTCGGTTATTGTTGTGGGGCCGGAACTGAAACTTCACCAGTGCGGCCTTCCCACCAAGATGGCCCTGGAACTGTACAAGCCTTTTATCATGAAGAAACTCGTTGAAAAAGACGTGGTGTACAATATCAAGAAAGCCAAGACTCTTGTAGAAACCGAAAGCCCGGAGGTTTGGCAGATTCTGGATGATGTGGTAAAGGAACATCCTGTTCTTTTGAACCGCGCGCCGACCCTGCACCGTCTTGGTATTCAGGCTTTCGAGCCGATTCTTGTAGACGGCAAGGCGATCAAGCTGCATCCCCTGGTATGTCATGCCTTCAACGCGGACTTTGACGGCGATCAGATGGCTGTTCATGTTCCGCTTACGCAGGCCGCGCAGATTGAATGCTGGACCCTCATGCTGTCCGCGAAAAACCTCCTGAATCCCGCGAATGGAACGCCTGTTGTTTTTCCTTCGCAGGATATAGTTTTGGGTATCTACTATCTGTCCAAGGATAAACCCGGCGCGAAAGGCGAGGGCAAAAGATTCAGTTCGATTGACGAAGTATTTCTTGCTCTGGAGGCGGATGCTATCGAATACGGCGCCATGATAAAGGTTCCCTACAAGGGAGAACTCCTGGAAACAACGGCGGGCCGCCTTATTTTGAACGAAGGTTTCCCCAATGGCGTGGATTATGTCAACTACACTATGGGCGACAAGGAAATCAAGAACGTCATCGCGAAAGTCTACGCGGAACTGGGCGCCTATTCCACGGTCAGAATGCTTGACTCGATCAAGGATATGGGTTTTAAGTACGCCACGGTTTTCGGCGCCACAATAGGAGTGGAGGATGTCCTTATTCCCGGCGTCAAAAAAGTGATGATCGAAAAGGCCAATGCCGAAGTCGCCGGAATCCAGCAGCAGTATCAGCATGGTCACATTACCCAGGAAGAACGCTACAACCGTGTTGTTGAGGTGTGGTCAAAAACAAACGATGACCTTACCAACGAAATGATGCGCGAGCTGAAAGATGACCAGGGAGGTTTTAACCCTGTATATATGATGGCGAACTCCGGCGCCCGTGGTTCCAAGAGCCAGATCCGCCAGCTTGCCGGTATGCGCGGTCTTATGGCAAAACCTTCCGGGGATATTATCGAACTGCCGATTCGATCAAATTTCAAAGAAGGGCTTTCGGTTATTGAATTCTTTATTTCAACCAACGGCGCCCGCAAGGGTTTGGCTGATACGGCTTTGAAGACAGCCGATGCGGGCTACCTGACCCGACGCCTTGTGGATATAGCCCAGGATGTTGTTGTCAACGACGATGATTGCGGTACAATTAATGGTCTGAAAATGACGGCCTTGAAAGAGGGCGAGGAAATCGTGGAAACCCTCGCGGAACGTATTGTCGGCCGTTTTACCCTGGAACAGGTAAAAAACCCCATTACTGGTGAGGTTATCGTTGAAGTGAACGAACTTATCACCGAAGACAAGGGGAAACAAATTGAAGATGCCGGTATCGAAAGCGTAAGCGTCAGATCGGTTCTGACCTGCGAAGCAAAGTACGGCGTATGTAAAAAATGCTATGGACGGAATCTGGCTACAAACGAAACCGTTGAAATCGGCGAGGCGGTTGGCATCATCGCGGCGCAGTCCATCGGCCAGCCCGGTACCCAGCTTACGATGCGGACTTTCCATATCGGCGGGGCCGCGACAAAGGCTTCGGAAGAAAACAAGACGTACCTGAAGTTTC
Source organism: Spirochaetales bacterium (assembly GCA_031266855.1). GTDB lineage: Bacteria > Spirochaetota > Spirochaetia > DTKZ01 > DTKZ01 > JAISAF01. The sequence goes on along the minus strand of JAISAF010000183.1, from coordinate 4,795 downwards.
CTGTCATTGTCAAGGATATTCAGGGAACAACGGTAACGCTGGAAAACGGGGAAAGCCTGTTTACCCGCAGGGGCTTTGTCATTGTAAGCCGCATTCTGGAATCACTGGAAATCCAGAAAAACGACCGTCTGCATTTTCATGACGGCGACAAGGTTGTCAAGGGACAGAGCATCCTGAAACGCGAAAAAGAAGAAATTCTGGCAGGGCATAACGCGTATATATCCCTGACAAAAGAGCGAAACCGCATTTACCTTATTGCCCAGGACCAGAAAGTCTCGGTACGCAACGGGGCGACTCTTCACGTCAAGGCAGGGGAAGTGCTTCCCGCGGAACAGACCATAGCGTCCTTTGATCCTTTCAGCGAACCAATTATCGCGGAATTTGACGGTACAGTGAAGTTTGAGGATATTATCCTGGGAACCACACTCAAGGAAGAAATCAACGAAGATACGGGAAACATCGAAAAGAAAATCTCTGATTACACCAGCGAAAGCCTCCAGCCGCGCATACGCATCGTGGATAAAAGGGACGAAGACCTGGCTGTATACTTCCTGCCCGGTTCCTCCTACCTGAATATAAACGATGGCGATAAAATCAAGGCGGGCCGCATCATCGCGAAACTCCTCAAGGAAAGCGTAAAAACCGGGGATATTACCGGCGGACTGCCGAGGGTAGGGGAGCTTTTTGAAGCCCGCCGCCCGAAGGTATCGGCGATTCTGGCGCAGATTTCGGGAACCGTCCGCTTTAAGGGCATCGTCAAAGCCAAGCGCGTCATTGTTGTGGAGGACTCTTTTGGAAAGGAGTTTAAACACCTTGTTCCCATGGGGCGCCACCTGCTTGTACGCGAAGGCGACATCGTGGAAGCCGGTGAACCCCTGTGCGACGGCAGCAAAGACCCGCATGACATTTTGCAGATTCTGGGGGAAAACGCCCTCCAGCGCTATATGATGGACGAAGTGCAGGGGGTTTATAAACTCCAGGGCGTCGGCATTAACGACAAGCATATCGGCGTCATCATCCGGCAGATGATGCGCAAAGTGGAAATTACCGCTGTCGGCGATACAACCTTCCGCTTCGGTCAGCATGTTGACAAGTACCGCTTTCACGAAGAAAACACCAAAGTCGTGCGCGAAGGCGGACAACCGGCAATCGGGCGTCCTCTTCTTTTGGGAATTACCCGCGCGTCGCTGAATATCGATTCGTTTTTTTCCGCCGCGTCCTTCCAGGAAACAACCAGAGTACTTACGAACGCCGCCATTGCCGGTTCTGTGGATTACCTGCGCGGCTTGAAGGAAAATGTCATCATTGGCCATCCGATCCCCGCAGGCACGGGCATGAAAAAGTACCGCCCGCTCAAACTGTATGACGAGAACGAGGAAGATCTTGATACAAGAATGCACCTCATCATGGAAGCGAAACAGAGGGAACGCGAAGACGCTGAACTGATACGCGAGGAAATTATCCAAAGCGTTCAGGAGGGCGCGGGACTTGAGTCCGGCGTGTTTGAGGAAGAGGATGACGGAGGCGATGAGGAGTAGCGTATAACGCGGCATATACCGGAATTATAAACTTTCCTAAAAAGAAGGCCGCCTGTTTGTACAGGCGACCTTCTTTATGCCCGCGGTTTACCGGCTTTTACGGCCCCGCTGGCGCGGACTAAACTTGACCCGCAATTCGAGGAATGACTATCTTAGAAAAAAATTACCGCTTAAAGACGTGCCTTTAGCAAGTCTTAGACTTCTTCGGCTTCGTGGTTAAAAATTCTGCGGACTATGTTTAGCGGCGCGGCCGGGATGAAAAAAAAGCGGCCCGGAGTTTCCTCCGGGCCGCCGCCTGTCCCTGAAATCCCACAGGGGGGTTTCTTAACCAAAATACCTTTTTAAGAGCCCCTTGAAACCGGCGCAGTGGCGGGCTTCGTCACGGGCCATTTCATGAACCGTGTCATGGATGGCATCGTAGCCGCGATCCTTGGCGCGTTTTGCTATATCGGTTTTTCCCGCGCAGGCGCCGTATTCAGCCTCCACACGCAGCTCAAGATTTTTCTTTGTGCTGTCGGTAACAACCTCCCCTAAAAGCTCGGCGAATCTGGCGGCGTGTTCGGCCTCCTCAAAAGCGTAGCGCTTATAGGCTTCCGCGACCTCTGGATAACCCTCGCGTTCCGCGACGCGGCTCATCGCCAGATACATGCCGACTTCGCAGCATTCCCCATTAAAGTGCGCCTGAAGATCTTTTATAATGTCCTCCTCCACACCCTTGGCAACGCCCACAACGTGTTCCGCGGCAAACGTACCACCCGCGACCTGCTCCTTGAATTTAGACGCGGGAGCCTTGCACTGAGGGCAGACAGCCGGCGGCTGATCCCCTGTATACACATATCCGCAGACAGAACAAACCCATTTTTTCATACTCGATACCTCCGTTTCTGAAAAAAAAATTATTTCAACGGCCTATGCCGTTATGCGCTTTTTGTAAACAGCGGGGACAGATTCCATAAAAGACGGTCTTCCTGAAATCAATCTGAAAATCCTCGCCCGTACCGCTCTCCCCATTCAGACGCGCCAAAAGCCCCTCGTCAGGACAGGACACATCCTCCACCCGCCCGCACAGGACACACACGCGGTGGGGATGCGGCTCCACACGGGCGTCAAACCGTTCCTCCCCGTTTATAACGCCCAGCGGCCTAAGCAGCCCCTCCCGCACAAACAGCCCGATATTACGGTAAACAGTTCCCAGCGACAAATCCGGAATCCGTGATTTAAGCCTTCTATGTACCCACTGCGCGCCCGGATGCCGCGTCGTCGCCAGCATTTCCCTCAAAATCGCATCCCGCTTTTTACTATGTTTTTTCGTAACCGCCATATAATCCCCAAAACAATAATAGTTATTATTATCATATTTATAATAACGCTTTCAAGCCCTCCCGGCAAGTATTTTTTTCAGGATTTTTGCAATTATTATTTTGGCGCATTTTTGGCGCTCCGCGCCAAAAACCGGGCTTTCCGGGACTCCGCTATCGCTACGGCCCCAGCGCGGAGCGCTGGGGCTGCTTCGCATCCCTCCAATCCCTTGCGCCCCACGGGCTAAGTTATACTGGAAAAGTAAGCGCGGAATGGCCTTTCGGCAATTCCGCGGCCTGGTTCCACGGGCGCAGCGCTACGCGCTGCGCCCTGCGTTGCCCAGCGCGATTTTGCTACGCAAAATCGCGTGAGTTTACCGAAAAAAGTGCCAGGCACTTTTTTCGGCGCCGCATAGTAAAATCAATAGTTAATTTTTGCAACACAAAAACGTACCTGGCACTTTTTTGTGTTGCGGTTAATGGCGGCTGATTTTACTATGCGGCGTTGCTGGCCCGTGAATTTGCGTTTCCGCAAATTCGCCGTTCGCTGCTCGCGCGGCAGCCGGTGGTGATAGAGACGTGCATAGCGCTATGCGCTGCGTTTGGTGGCAAACCACGCAATTTTTCTCCAGAAAAATTGCGCCCGCCTGGTTACGCGCAGCTAATTGCCAAAGGCAATTAGCTGCCCCGGAATTGCCTGTGGCAATTCCGGGAACTGGTTCTGAGTTGCCGCTCAAAATTGCGCCCGCCTGGTTATTGCAGCAAATTGCCAAAGGCAATTTGCTGCCCACGCAATTGCCGCTGGCAATTGCGTGGCATAGCTTTGAACTGCCGATGCGCGAGGGATTGCAGCGGAAAGCCCACAGGATTTGCATTGGCAAATCCGAGGACTTGGAGCGGAAAGCCCGGTTTTTTTGTCCGTCTTCGGACAAAAAAAACGCGCCCAAAACCTGAAAAAAACCCTGTGCTTTGCCCCTTTTAGTCTGCCTTGACAGCCGGTTTTCTTTGAGTCTATTATTCTATAATTAAAAGACTTATTTCACTTTATGGAGGGATGATGTATGAGTGGAAAATTTCCGGCGGTGATTCTGGCCGTGTGTTGTCTTATATCCGCGTGTAGTAGCGGGAAGGCGAATACGCTTGCTGCTTCGGCGGAGAGCGCGGTGGTGAATAGCGGGGCGCTTGCGACTATTACACAGAACTACGCGGCTTCGAAATTTGTGGCGGAGCGGATTACCGAGGATGAGCTGAATCCGGTTCTTCAGGCTGGGGTGCGTTCGCCGAGCGCGCGGAACAGGCAGCCCTGGCATTTTACGGTGGTAAGGGGCGACGCGGAGCTTGCGGGGGGTATTATTCCGAATATCACCGCGGGGAATGTCATTATTGTTATTTCGGGTGAGGGCGCTGATACCGATAAGAGTGTGGTGCTTGACTGCGCCCTGGCGACGCAGAATATTTATTTGGCGGCGCAGGCTCTGGGTCTGGGTTCGCGTATATACACGGGGCCTATTGATACCGTGAACGCGAAGTACCGGGAAAGTCTTGGGCTGCCGGGGGGTTATAGCGCGGTTGCTCTGGTGCGTATCGGCAGAATTGAGCCGGTTGACGCGCTGAGCGCGGCGTCCAGCAGGAAGAATCCTGACGGGATGATCAGCGGCAGATAGCTCAGTATGCAGCACAGCCGCGTAAATAGAAAACGTAAACTGCAAAGCCGGAGAAGTCGAAAAAAATAAAGGGCAAAAACTTATTAGATTTCTTCGGCTTCGCGGTAAAAATTCTGTGGGTCATGTTTAGATACGCAGGACCTCTTGACAACCGCTTGACAAAATTTCCGCGTTATTTAATACTCATTCCTGCCCCGCGGCGGTCAGCCGTGCCTACGGGTGAAACGGGGTATATACATTTTTTGGGGAACCTCTAAAAACTTTCATTTCAATTCGAGTCAAGTTTACAAGTTTA
>JAISAF010000161.1 GCA_031266855.1 Spirochaetales bacterium | reverse complement strand
CGGCCTACATACGGTGAGCGGCGCGTACCGCGCCGCTCACGGCGGTAAACCCCGCGATTTTGCTCCGCAAAATCGCGCCGCGCCAGCGGCAGCGCGTTCTTTGTGAATGCTTCGCATTCACAAAGAACGCCGGATATTCATTCCGCGTAACGCCATCCCCCGCGCCCGCGCGGAAACCGCGCGGGCCGCATACGCGGCGTTATACGCACGCAATTAATTGCCGAACGGCAATTAATTGCGTGACCCGCTTTTGAAGCCGCGCGCGTAACAGCAGACTATAAACGTGGTGGCGGCAGCCGGACATACATACGGTGCGCGGCGCGTTACGCGCCGCTCACGGCGGTAAACCCCGCGATTTTGCGGAATGCAAATTCGCCCGCTGCGCGGCGCCAGGGATTGTAGCGGAAAGCCCACAGGAAAGCGCATCGGCGCTTTCCGAGGACTTGGAGCGGAAAGCCCGGTTTTTGGCGCTTTGCGCCAAAAAGGCGCCCAAATTCCGAATTACAAATGAGTTATTGAACAGGCTCGTAGAGATTTCTTTTACCCCGGAGTTCCCACTTCTCGTTCTTTTTATTTAGTGAAAAAAACAGCGCGTTTTTATGTGGCAACCGTATTTTTATCGTACAAATCGCAGAGTAAAACCACAAAAAACGTAAATCCTCAAAAAAAATCAAAAAAACCTTGTCATTACGAAAATTCTCTGATATACTATAATAGGAAGTTAATTTTAATTATTAAAATACATGAAGGAGCGGGATTTTTATGGGAAAAATGAAAGTATCAGAGGCGATTATCAAAATATTGGAAATTGAAGGAATCACGGCGGCTTTTGGTATTCCGGGAGCGGGTATCAATGGGCTGTACAAATTTCTGGGACAGAGCAAAATCCGGCATTACTGCCACCGTCACGAGGAGGCGGCGGTTCACGCTGCGGGGGGTTACTACCGGGCGTTGGGGAAAATGGCGGTGGCGCTGTGTACATCGGGGCCGGGAGCCACGAATTTTGTAACGGGGATATACACCTGCAATATCGACAGTATTCCGGTCATTGCCATCACCGGGCAGGCGGTAACTTCCCAGTTGGGCAAGGACGCTTTTCAGTGTGTTGACATCGCTAAAATCTGCGAGCCGGTAGCGAAAAAAACCTATTGCCTTACCGATCCCGCGAAAACGGCGGAAACTTTCCAGGAGGCTTTTTACCTTGCGCGGGAGGGCAAACCCGGCGCTGTTGTCGTCGATCTGCCCCTGAATGTGCAGAACGCGGATATTGAGTTCGATCCTGCCTCCTACTCGCCCCGCCCGCTCAACGCCCCGCAGCCCGCCGCGGCGGATATAAGCCGCGCGCTTAAAATGATCGGCGAAGCAAAGAACCCCCTGCTGCTTCTTGGGGGCGGGGTAATTCTGGCGGACGCGGCACAGGAGGCGCGGCAACTGGCGGAGGCGCTGAATATTCCGGTTATCGCTACCTATATGGCTAAGGGCGTCATTGCCGAAGACCATCCGCTGTACGCCGGGCACTGCGGCATACAGGTAGGCCAGCCTATTGGGAACAAAGTTTTTCTGGATTCGGATTTGGTTGTGGGGATAGGCTGCCGCTTTACTGACCGCCACACTGGAGCCATTGATGTCTACAGGGGAAACCGCAAATTCATTCACATCAATATTGATCCCCGCGAAATTGGCAAAATTTTCCCCGCGGATTTGGGGATTGCGGCTGACGCGAAAAAAGCGATACTGGCGCTTCTGGCGGAGGCAAAAAAAAGTGGCAAAGCGGCGGCCCATGTTGACCTTGCCAGGCTGCCGGAACTCCGCGCGGAGATGGCGCGCAAAACCAGTTACAGCCAGAAACCTATTATCCCCCACCGGGTTTTCCAGGAACTCAATACCTATTTCGGCGACAATGCTGTTTTCACCACAGGCTGCGGCATCACCCAAATCTGGTCCGGCCAGCTTCAGCGGATTAACAGGGTTCGGCACTACCTGCCTTCCGGCGGCGCCGGAACGCTGGGCTACGATATTCCCGCGGCTTTCGGGGCCGCCATTGCTACAGGGAAACAAACCGTGGCTGTCATGGGAGATTTCGGTTTCACCTTTCACGTTCAGGAACTGGCCGTCTGTGCCAAATACAAAATCCCCGTTATCGTGGCAATCATCAATAACGCCTACCTGGGGCTTATCCGGCAGAACCAGAAATACGCCTACGGCTACGAGTGTGATGTAGCCATGGAAGAAAACCAGGGGATGATGGATTATGTTAAGGTTGCCGAAGGCTTTGCCTGCTACGGCGAAAGAGTTTTCGATCCCGCGCAGATTGGCCCTGCCCTGAAGCGCGCTCAGGATTCAGGTAAACCCGCGGTAATTGATATTGTGTGCGATCCCCAGGCCGATTGTTCAATGGGGGCCGCCCTGGACAACTGCAAGGAATTTGTATATTAGTTAGACTTGTTCGATAACCTGCCGGTTCTCTCACAAGTCTGTGGAATTTGCCGTAAAATGGCGGCAAATTCCACCGTTTTTATAGAGAAACCGTTTCCGCGGTTGCGGGGTTTCTGAACAACTCGATTAACCAGCGCCGCGTTTTTTCTTTTCGCGGGAGTGCGTTTTTTCCGTTCCCGCTGGATCGGAAAAAGCGCGCTGGTATTACGCATGCGGAATTGCCACAGGCAATTCCGCGGTCTTGTTTTGAAACCGTAAGGCGGAAGAAATCCTCTGTGTACGCCGGATATACTACATGCGGTTTTTTGCCCCGCAAAAAACCGCAGCATGGTTTCAGGGCTGTTTGCCTATTCGCTGGCTTGTGTATGCTTTGCATACACAAGCCAGCGACATCTTGCCCCGGAACCACCAGACCCTGGCAATACCCCTCCTCTTCAATACCCTTCCAGTTCTCCCACAAGTCTATGGAATTTACCACAAAATGGCGGCAAATCCCGTCATTGTTGTACCGAACCTATTCACGAAGCTGTGCTATTCTTCCCTGTATAGAAATTGGGTATCCATCGCTCTTTCTTTTCTTCCTTCCTTCTTGTGCCGCCTTCGCCCCTGCCCGTCCTCGCCCTTGCCGGTCTTCGCCCATGCCAGTCTCCGACTTCTCAGAAGTGTTTTTTTACCCGCCTTGCGCGGGCAAAAAAAACGGGCTTCCCCGGCCCCTCATCGGAACCCGGAAAACCCGCCATACACGGAAAACCACCATAAGAAAGCCGCACCCAACAGTTCCAGCCGCGCCGCGGCCTCCCTTCCCGGCAATTCCCCGCCACAGTATTTTCCCGGGCCTCACGGCCCGCGAAAATACCCCTACATCATATCCATTCCCCCCATACCGCCCATTCCAGGAGCGCCGCCACCCATAGGAGGCTTCTTTTCTTCAGGCAAATCAGTGATAGCGCATTCGGTTGTCAGGAAAAGCCCGGCTATGGAAGCCGCATTCTGCAAAGCGGTACGCCCCACCTTCGCCGGATCGAGAATCCCTGCCTTCATCATATTTACCCACTCCATTTTCGCCGCGTCAAACCCAGTACCCTTCTTTTCGGTCTTGGCCTTCTCAGCAATAATAGAACCATCCAAACCAGCGTTAGCCGCTATCTGACGCACAGGTTCCTCAAGAGCGCGCTTTACAATACGGAAACCAACCTTTTCCTCATCGCTGAACCCCGTTACATCGAATTTATCAAGCGAAGGAACAATCTGAACAAGCGTCACACCGCCGCCGGGGATAACACCCTCGTCGATAGCGGCGCGGGTTGCCGAAAGAGCATCCTCCACACGGTGCTTCTTCTCCTTCAATTCAGTCTCCGTCGCCGCTCCCACGTTAATAACAGCAACGCCGCCAGCAAGTTTAGCAAGCCTCTCCTGAAGCTTCTCGCGATCATAATCAGAAGTGGTCTCCTCTATCTGAGCCTTAATCTGCGCAATCCGGTCCTTAATATCGCTCTGTTTCCCCTCGCCGCTCACGATAGTAGTGTTTTCTTTATCCACCTTCACCATCTTCGCCCGGCCAAGAGCGGAAAGCTCCGTGTTCTCCAGCTTCAATCCAAGTTCATCGGAAATAACCTGCCCCGCCGTAAGAATGGCAATATCCTCCAGAAGAGCCTTCCGGCGATCGCCAAAACCAGGCGCCTTCACGCCACAGACATTTAAGGTACCGCGCAGATTATTCACAACCAGCGTGGCAAGAGCCTCGCCCTCGATATCCTCCGCAATAATAAGCAAAGGCTTACTCGCCTGAGCGACCTTTTCCAAAACAGGAAGAAGATCCTTCATACCCGAAACCTTCTTGTCATAAATCAGAATGTACGGACTCTCCAGAACCGTAGTCATCGTGTCCCGGTTCGTCGCGAAATACGGGGAAATGTAACCGCGATCAAACTGCATACCTTCCACATACTCGGTGGTAGTTTCGATAGTCTTGGACTCTTCTACCGTAATAACCCCGTCCTTTCCCACCTTCTCCATCGCGTCGGCAATCTCCTTACCGATCTCCATGTCGTTATTCGCGGATATTGCCGCGACCTGGGCGATCTCTTCCTTATCCTTGATCTCCTTGGAAGCCTTCTTAATCTCTTCCACCGCCAGTTCAACAGCCTTATCAATCCCGCGCTTGATCCCCATCGGATTGATCCCAGCCGCGACAGACTTCAAGCCCTCCTTGATGATACTGTACGCCAGCACAGTCGCCGTAGTAGTCCCATCACCCGCAACATCGTTTGTCTTGGTAGCGACTTCCTTCAAAAGCTGGGCGCCCATGTTTTCAAAAGGGTCTTCAAGCTCAACTTCTTTCGCTACGGAAACACCATCCTTTGTTACGGTCGGGGCGCCGAATTTCTTGTCCAGAAGAACATTCCGGCCCTTTGGACCAAGAGTAACTTTTACCGCGGAGGAAATTTTCTCCACCCCCCGAAGAAGCGTTCGCCGGGCTTCTTCATCGAATCGTAACTGCTTCGCCATATTTTTCTCCCTTCATTTGAAAAAAATTATTATCTTTATGATTTTAGAGAGAACACCCTCTCTCAACATACAGTACAATTTTTCCTTTATTCCGTCAAGCGGGTCAACCGCATAAACGCGCAGAATTTTTTCTCCCCCCATCTTTGCGCATTTCCGGCGCTCCGCGCCGGAAACCGGGCTTTCCGGGACTCCGCTACCGCTCCGGCCCCGCCTGCGGCGTGGCTGCTCCCGCATCCCTCCAATCCCTTGCGCCCCACGGGCTTTCCGCGCTCCGCTTACCGTCAGCCCATGCACCAGCCTTTAGACCGTGCGTATAACCATGCAGCCCCGGAATTGCCGCTGGCAATTCCGGGGGATTTCCCGCACGGGGTTTTTTGCGCAGCAAAAAAACCCGGCCTCAAAACCCGCCGCCGCCAGCGGCGGCGGCCTGGAACCAGGCCGCGGGACCAGCCGGACGCGATTTTGCCGGGGGCCAAAACGCGGGGGTTCCCC
>JAISAF010000090.1 GCA_031266855.1 Spirochaetales bacterium | reverse complement strand
GTTGCTTGGTTCCTAAGCTGCCGCGCGAGGGATTGTAGCGGAAAGCCCACAGGAAGCGCATGGGCGCTTCCGAGGACTTGGAGCGGAAAGCCCGGTTTTTTTGCCCGCTCCAGGCGGGTAAAAAAACGCGCCAAAATTCTGATTTCGTTGGGTTTTGCCTCTGGAAAAAAGGATGGTTTTTGCATACTTTTATAGGTATGAATGTAGTAAAGATGAGAAGACGGTTTATTTGTTTTGTTGGTGTTTTTCTTTTTGTTCAGGCGCTTATTTGCGCGCGTGGTGTGCGCGAGGCGGATTTGTCGCCGGGGTCGGCGGTGCCGAGGGACCCGAAGCTTATTTCGGGGGTGCTTGATAATGGCATTCAGTATTATATTCGCAGGAATGTTCGGCCGGAGAATAGGGCGGAGCTGCGTCTTGTTATGAACGCGGGGTCGATTCTGGAGGATGAGGATCAGCTTGGGCTGGCGCATCTTGTGGAGCACATGGCGTTTCAGGGGACGCGGAATTTTGAGCAGCACAGGATGATTGGCTGGCTGGAGTCTATTGGTATGCGGTTCGGGCCGGATACTAATGCGTATACTTCTTTTGATGAGACGGTGTATCAGCTTACGGTTCCTACGGGTGACGCGCGGATAATGGATACGGCTTTGAGTATTCTGGAGGACTGGATGCAGGGTATGACGCTGTCGGGGGACGCGATGAAGAAGGAGCGGGGGGTTGTGCTGGAGGAATGGAGGTTGCGGCGCGGGGTTTATAGCCGTTTGCAGGATACGCAGCTTCCTGTTTTGCTGTCCGGTTCGCGTTATGCGCAGCGGCTTCCGATTGGGACGCCGCGGACTATTATGGATTCTCCTGACGAGGCGTTGCGGCGTTTTTATCGGGACTGGTACCGGCCGGATTTGGCGGCGATTGTGGCGGTGGGCGATTTTAATCCTGACGCGGTGGAGCGTATGGTTCGGGAGCGTTTTTCGCGGGTTGAGTGGAAGGGCGACGCGAGGCGGCGGGGGGAGTATCCGGTTCCTGCTCACGCGCAAACGCTTGTATCGTCTGTCAGCGATCCGGAGCTGGGGCAGACGAGTGTAACTATTTATGCGAAAAAGGAGGCGAAGAATCCGCGGGATATTGGGGAGTACCGGGAGCGTTTTGTGGAAAGTATCTTTTTTGCGATGATGAATGAGCGTTTTCAGGAACTGTCTTTGAGGCCGGATTCTCCTTTTTTGGGGGCCGAGACGGGTTCTTTTCGTTTTGTGCGTCCTGTGCATGCCTGGTACGTGCTGGCTGCTGTTGAGGAGGGTCAAGCCGCACAGGGCGCCGCTTCCCTGATACGCGAGATGAAGCGGGCCGCGCTGCATGGTTTTTCGGATGTGGAGATCCGGCGGGCTAAGGCTGATACCCTGCGTTCTTACGAGCAGACATGGGAGGAGGCGGAACATATTGAGTCTGAGGATTTGACTTCTATGTATGTCAGGAACTACCTGGAGGGCGGGCCTGTGCTGGGGCCGGAGTACGCGTGGGCTGTTGCCCGGCGTCTTGTTCCTGATATTGGGGCGGAAGAAATTGCGGATGTGGCGAATGTTTTTTTGGGGGAGGAAAACCGTGTTGTCCTGCTGAGCGGGCCGTCTTCTGCGGGGCTGCCGCGGGAGGAGGAAATCCTGGCTGTTCTGGCTGCCGCTTCGGCTGAAGAGCCGCTGGCGCTGAGCGTGGAAGAAACGCCGGATGGTTTACTTGAGGACCTTCCGGTTCCGGGGACGGCTGTCCGTGTGCATACGGCGCAGGCGCGGGAAGCGGGGCTGACGGAGTGGACGCTGGGGAATGGCGCGCGGGTTGTTTTAAAGACGACGGATTTTAAGAATGACGAGCTTCTTATGACGGCTTTTAGTCCTGGGGGGACGAGCCTGTATAGCGATGAGGATTTTCTTACGGCTAGTTTCGCGGAGAACGTTGTGCAGCAGTCGGGCGCGGGTCTTTTGTCGCTTGTTCAGCTTCAGAAATTCCTCAGTGGTAAGCAGATTATGGTCACGCCGCGTATTTATGGGCAAAACGAGGGTATGCGGGGAAGCGCGTCTGTAAAGGATATTGAGAGTTTTTTCCAGCTTATATATGCCTATGTTACCGCCCCGCGTTATGACGGGCCGGCTGTTGAGGTTTATCTGCGGCAGCTAAAGAACAATCTTCGCGATGAGGAGAAACAGCCTGATTCGATTTTCTTTAATAAAGTGCGGGAAATCCTTACTGGCGGTCATCCCCGTGGCAGGCCGGTTCGGGCGGATATGATTGACAGCATTGATACGCGCAGGGCGTTTGAGTTGTACAAAGACCGTTTTTCGGATGTTTCGGATTTTACTTTTATTTTTGTTGGCAGCATAAGTTCCGCTGAGCTTGAACCGTACCTGTGTACATATCTTGCGTCCCTGCCGGGGAAAGGGCGAAAGGAGAGCTGGCGGGATACGGGTTTGCGTTTTTCCCGGGGAAAGGCGGAAAGGACGGTGCGCGCGGGGCTGGAAGAACGGAGTATGCAGGCGCTGGTATTTACTGGTGATTTCGACTGGTCGCGGGAGGAGGTTTTCCGCACGCAGGTGCTGGAAGACTACCTTGATTTGAGGTTGCGGGAAATCCTGCGGGAGGATAAGGGCGGCACGTATGGCGTTTCGGTTGGGATGGATGTGTACCGCTATCCTGTGGGGGAATACACGCTGGGTATATATTTCGGCGCTTCGCCGGAAAACGTGGATGGTCTTTCACAGGCGGCTGTCAAAGCCCTTGAGGAAATGAAGGAGTCGCTTCCGCTGGAGTCGGACGCGGCGAAGCTGCGGGAGCAGTATATGCGTCAGCATGAGCGCAGGATTCGGGAAAACTCCTTTTGGTTGGAGAGCCTCCGGTTTAATTTACTGAACGGGCTTCCCGCGGATATAGCCGCCTGGCGGCCGCAACAGATAGGGGCAATTACTCCGCGGCTTATCCAGAATCTTATACGCGCGTACTGTAACGGGGACAACCTTGCCCAAATACGGCTGCTGCCGGCGGGGGAAGAAGCGGCGGAGGAATAAGGCGCCCATCGGATTTTTTAACCGCGAATTGGGCGCATTTGCGGCGTAAAACGCCGCAAACCGGGCTTTCCGGGACTCCGCTATCGCTACGGCCCCAGCGCCCCGCGCTGGGGCTGCTTCGCATCCCTCCAATCCCTTGCGCGGTTTGGTTAAAGATGATTGAAAAAATTATACAATAAAATGAATTGACAATATCAAAAATATTTTGCAAAATCATATTAAGGTTTTATGGAGGAATAAAATGAAAGACAATATAATCATTGATGATATAAGCACATCTGATTGTAATATATTAAATACAATAATAACCAAAGATTGTATAAAAATATTATTTGAATATGTGTATAATATAGAATCAAAATGTGTTATGGAAAATAAAACTATGATTATAAAAAATTGGAAAGAATTTAAAAATATAAAATATATTTCAAAAGACCCATTTGATAAAGATTTTGATAAAATAATATCAAATGAATATAAAGAAC
>JAISAF010000153.1 GCA_031266855.1 Spirochaetales bacterium | reverse complement strand
ATTATGAAAAAACTTCCGCGGGAAATCCGCAATGATGTATGGGGCGCCGCGTTTGCTGTTTTTTTGTCTCTGTTTGTTCTGTTTTTATCCGGCAATATCCAGATTACAAAAATGTCCCTGCTGCACTCCGCCGCTGTTCCGCGGTTTATCGCCTGTATGCTGCTGGGCCTGGGGGTGTTGTCCCTGGTGGCGAGCGCCCTTAAAATAAAACGCCTTCATGGACAGGATTCTGGTTTTGCTGGAAATGTCTCAAAAGACACGGTAAAAGAACACAAAGAGCAGTTGTCATTTAAGGAAAAACTCGACCGCAACTCGGACTGGATCAGCATGGGGCTGCTGATTCTGTATGGTTTTGGCATGTTTTTTTTCGGCTATATCGCATCCACGGCTATATACCTTTTTGTACAAATGATTGTTCTATCAACGCCCCGGACGCGAAGCTGGTTTGGCATAACGGTATTTACGATTGCCGTTCCGCTTGTTGTCTATTTTATTTTTACACAGATTTTTTCTTTGGCGTTGCCATGATTATATCAATTTGCTTAAAAAAGCGGGGTATCTATGCTTGTAACGGGTTTTCTTACAGTATTTAACATTGAAACAATTTTATTGATTGTAGGCGGCGTTATTGTCGGGCTTATATTCGGAGCTATTCCAGGGCTTTCCGCGGTTATGGCGGTTGCCTTATGTTTACCTATTACATTCGGCATGAGCATAATAAACGGCTTGAGCCTGCTCAGCGGCTTGTATATCGGCGCCGTGTCCGGCGGACTTATATCAGCCATTTTACTGAAAATTCCCGGCACTCCCTCATCAATCGCTACCACATTCGATGGTCATCCTCTGGCTAAAAAAGGAGAAGCGGGAAAGGCTCTGGGAGTGGGAATTGTTTTTTCGTTTCTAGGCGGTATGCTCGGTATTCTGTTATTGATTTTTATCGCGCCGACGCTGGCCCAGGTAACTATTAAATTTGGTTTTGTGGAATACCTGTCGGTAACATTTTTTTCAATTACCATGATTGCCGGGCTTTCCAACTCCGTCCTGAAAGGATTTATAAGCGGATTTACCGGTTTCCTGCTGAGTTTTGTTGGTATGGCGCCTATTGACTCCGTACAGCGTTTTACATTTGGTAATTCCCAGCTTCTGGCCGGGTTTGCGATGCTGCCCCTGACTATCGGCGTTTTTGCGGTATCGGAGGTTTTAACAGCGGCAAAAACAAAACATCAGGTCGTAACGGAAAGTGAAATTACCGAATACCGCATTAAAGGTTTTGGGTTTACCATGAAAGAGTTTACCGGCCAGCTCTTTAACTATTTTCGTTCCGCCCTGATTGGTGTGGGGATAGGGATTCTTCCGGGAATCGGCGGAGGAGTCTCCAATATTTTTGCCTACACAACCGCGAAGAATCAATCCAAATATCCCGAAAAATTCGGCACAGGCATCATCGATGGGATTGTCGCTTCGGAAACGGCTAACAACGCTACAGTGGGCGGCGCGTTCATTCCGCTTTTGACCCTGGGTATTCCGGGCGATTCCGTCACCGCGGTTATTCTGGGAGCTTTCATGCTGCACGGTATTCAACCGAGTCCCCTGCTTTTTACTTCGCAGGGCGATCTTGTCTACGGTATTTTTGCCGCGTTGATTATCGCGCACGTTGTTTTCTTTGTTATTGAATTTGCGGGCCTAAGCATTTTTGTAAAACTTCTGCGCGTACCAAAATATATTTTACTGCCGCTGGTCATGACACTGTGCGCGGTAGGAGCCTTTGGCGTTAATAACCGGGTATTCGATGTAATTTCTTTTTCGTTCTTTGGGTTAATGGGTTACATTATGACCAGGATTGATTTACCTTTACCGCCGCTGATTTTAGGTTTCATTTTGGGACCGAATTTCGAACTGTACCTGCGCAGGGCCTTTCAATCACAGCAGGGAAATGTTTTTACGTTTTTTTCGTATCCAATCGCAAACGGATTTTTTATCGTAACCGCGATTACGCTTATCGTCGCGATTCGGCAGAATATCAGAACAGCGAAAAAAGCCTTAAAAGGGGAATCGTAAATCGTAAGAGCCTGTTCAATAACACATTTATAATTCGGAATTTGGGCGCGTTTTTTACTGCGTAAAAAACCGGGCTATCCGTTCCAATCTTTTTTACCGCTTCGCGGTAAAAAAGGATTCCGGGGGCGCGTCAGCGCCCACTACAATCCACTACCTATCGGAAAGCGACCGTCTTCGGGCGCATTTCCACTTCTATCCCTCGCGCTCGCGCACCAGCGGCGCAAAATCGTTTCACGATTTTGCCACCAGCCAGGCCGCGTGAACGGGCCGCAAAATCGCGTATGCGATTTTGCGGCCAATCCCTTATTAGTTAATCCGGCCTCAAACCAGGGGGAGAAAAAATACATGTTGATTTTAATTTTTACCTGTATCTGGCTTGACACAATTTATGATTGCCGCTACTGTTTTAATAAATGGCTTTGAATGCCATAAATATTTTGCTTTTTTATAGGAGGTTACACATGAAAAAAGCATTACTTGTTATCCTGATTCTGCTGGCTTCTACCGGATTAGCTGTCGCGGAATCTCCTTCTGTCATGGCCTTTGAGCTGGGCGTGGGCGTGGGTTCGGTGTTTGATTACAGCGAAATCGTATCGGGAAAGAACTTCGGCCTTTATTTCACCGTTGATGAAACATTTTCCGCGGGCTATAGTTTTTTTGACTATTCCTACCAGGCTGATGTTGACGGCGCTGCCGGCGATGAACTTATCGAAACAACAATTAACGCCGTGGGTTTTGGCATATCCCCCTCCGACAAGCTGACGGTCCGCCTGTATCTTGGATCCGCGGCGGCGGCGACAGGCGCTACTTTTGACGCTTCGACATTTGCCTTTGGCCTGGGACTCGGCTATGATATCTTTTCTAAAAAAGACACTCTTTTCTCCGCGTTGACGCTGAGCGTTGACTGGCTTGCCACACGCGGCAATGGCTCTACCACTGTTGCTGATAAAAGCCCATATTCCATTGAGGAGGGCGGCGCCCTTATCTTCGGTTTGAAGGCCAGGCTGGGAATATAATCCTTCCACTACAGGGACGGAATGAAAAAGATATTTTTGATACTGGGCGTACTGGTATGCGCTGTGGCCGGAATATATGCGCAGCAGCCGGATAACCTTGCCTTTGAAATCGGTTTGGGGAATGTCTGGGATGTTGGCGGCGGCGGGAACGCGACAGCGGTGAATTATGGCTTTTATTCTGTCTTCAGCGATGTGCTGGCCGCGGGTGTTTCGCTTACCGATATTAACGACAACGGCAGCCGGTCAACTCTTGGGCTTGTCAGCATACTGGCAACCCTTGTGGATAATGTAAGCATCCGGCTTTCAATGGGTATCGCGGAACCGCCGGCGGGCGCGGGTATTGCCGATTCGCCGTGCGTTGGTCTGGGACTGAATTACGATGTGCTTCTTGCCCGTGAATCAAATCTTCTTGTTTTCATGGGGGTTTTCGCGGACTGGATTGGGGTATTTGACACGGGCCCCAATGCGCTCTCCCGTTTTGAGGATGGCGGGGCGTTCAGTATAGGGCTGCGGACCAAAATCGGCTTCTAAAGTACAGGATTAACAAAAACCGTGCCGGACAGGAATTTATTCCTGTCCGGTTTTTTTTATTCCGTCAAGCGGGTTTAATGCCCAGGCTGCATGGACGAGCAGCAATTTTGCCGAGCAAAATTGCGACCAGTCCCGCCCCCTGTGCGGTTCTTAATTCTACCGCAAAGAAAAATTTACCGCAAAGTCGAAAAAGTTGAATAGAGTTGTTCAGAAACCTCAGTTTCTGAACAACTTCGAGAACAGTTTCAATATAAAAACAGCCGAATTTGCCGCCATTTTGCGGCAAATTCGCCAGACTTGTGAGAGAACCGGAAGGTTATCGAACAAGTCTAATTAAGAAAGTAACAAAGGACTTTGAGAAAGCCGCAATTCCCTTCTTTTTTGACTTTTTCGACTTCGCGGTTAAAAAAAAATTGCGGGTCAATTCGCCGTCAGGCGGTCTGCCGCTGTTGCGCGCGCCAGGGATTGCAGCGGAAAGCACACAGGCCCGCCGTAGGCGGGCCGAGGACTTGGAGCGGAAAGCCCTGCCCCGGCGCTTCGCGCCGGGGGGCGCCCAAATTCCGGGGGCTGGGGCGGGAATGCCCTTTGACAGCTTTTCCTGTAAATTGTAGTATATGGCAATCCATAGGGAACTTTCATGTCCTTCGGGGCGTTTTTTTAAACAGGAGGTAGGTGTGATTGAAGCTGCGAACCTGGTTAAACGGTATGGGCCGCATACCGCGGTGGACCACGCGAATTTCAGGATTGAGAATGGGGAGATTGTTGGTTTTCTGGGGCCGAATGGGGCGGGGAAGTCGACGACGATGAATATTTTGACGGGATACCTTTCTTCGACTGAGGGGACGGTGTCGGTGGATGGGTTGGATATTCTGGAGCATCCGATTGAGGCGAAGAAGAAGATTGGGTATTTGCCGGAAAATCCTCCGTTGTATCCTGAGATGACGGTGAGGGAGTATCTTTTTTTTGCTGGGGAGATTAAGAAGGTTCCGTCGGGGGTTTTGCGTGGGCGTATGGCGCGGGTGATGGAGACGGTGGGTGTGCAGGATGTGTCGGGGCGGCTGATTAAGAATCTGTCGAAGGGGTACAGGCAGAGGGTTGGGCTTGCGCAGGCGATGATTGGCGATCCGGAGATTCTGATTCTGGATGAGCCGACGGCGGGGCTGGATCCGAAGCAGATTCTTGAGATTCGTGATCTTATAACGCGTTTGGGGCAGGACCATACGATTATTTTGAGTTCGCATATTCTGCCGGAGGTGAGCGCGGTGTGCAGGCGGGTTTTGATTATTAATCAGGGTGTGATTGTCGCTGATGATACGCCGGATAATCTTGCGAAGCGGCTTTTGGGTGGGAGTCATATTATTTTGCGGCTGGACGCGGGGGAGGGGGCTGTGTCGGATGTCCTTGCGAAGATCGCGGGGATTTCGGGGCGGGAGTTCAGGGAACCTCAGGAGGCGGGTACTGTGGAGCTTGTTCTTGAGGCGGCGGGGGATGTGGATATCCGGCGTGATATTTTCCGCGCGTTTTCCGCGGCGGATATTCCTATTTTAATGATGAGGTCGCTGGATATGAGTCTTGAGGATATTTTTCTTCATGTTACTACTACTGACGCTGCTGCCGCGGATGCGGCTGCTATAGATTCCGCTGCCGCCGCGGAGGCGGATCATGTTTCCACGGGTGATGGTTCTGATAATTCTGATAGTTCCGCGGGTAATAGTTCCGGGGAGGAGGGAAAATAATGATTGCGATTTTGAAACGGGAGATAAAGAGTTATTTTCTTTCTCCTATTGGTTATATCTATATGGGTTTTTTTCTTTTGGCGGCGGGTATTTTCTTTTTATTTAGTAATTTGTTTTCCCAGAGTTCCGGTTTTACGGGTTTTTTGGGGAGTATTCTTTTTATTTACCTTTTCGCTATTCCGCTTTTGACGATGCGTCTTTTTTCCGAGGAGCGCAGGCAGAGGACGGATCAGCTTCTTTTGACGAGTCCGGTGACAGTCGGGGAAATTGTTTTGGGGAAATTCTTCGCGGCGGTTGCGGTGTATTTGATGACGCTGCTGGTAACGCTTATGTATGTTGTGGTTATTGTGATTTTCGGCGATCTTGCTGTGTGGGAGACTGTGGGTAGTTATATCGGGTTCGCTTTTCTGGGGGCTTCGTATATCGCTGTGGGGGTTTTTATTTCCGCGGGAACGGATAACCAGCTTACGGCTGCTTTGGTGACGTTTTTTTCCCTGATGATGATTTGGCTTATTGATCCTATCAGCCAGAGTGTTCCTGCCGACCTTCAGTCGGGGGTTATTTCCGCGGCGGCGCTGGCTCTTGCGCTGTGCGTTTTCATTTATGTCAATACGAGGAACCTGTATGTAGTTATTGGCGCGGCTTTGTTGGGCGCTTTAGTGATAACGGCTTTGTATTTTATTAATCAGGATATTTATTTGGGGTTTATTCGAAAGTTTCTTGCGTGGTTTTCCTTGAATAAGAGGTATCAGAACTTTTCGATGGGAATACTGAAAGTGGATTCACTGGTGTACTATATCTGTTTCAGCGGGCTGTTCCTTTTTCTGACGGTACGGCTTATTGAAAAACGGCGCTGGAATTAGGAGGCGGCTGGCATGAAGAATACTGAAAGGATTTTCAAATCGCTGCGTACCCGTCATGTAAAATACGGTGGTTACGCGGCTATTATTACTATTGCGGTTATTGCGGGTCTTATTGGCATTAATCTTATTTGCGAGCTTATCGCGCCTCAGTTCGATTTGACGCAGAATAAGCTGTTTTCGCTTTCGGGGCAGAGTGTTCAGGTTGTGGATAGTCTGGAGGAGCCGGTAACGATTTACTGTTTGTGGGAGCCGGGGAAGGAGACGGAGCAGGTAAAGCAGATTGTGGATTTGTATGCCGCCCGGACGGACATGATACGGCTGGAGGATATAGACCCGGACAGGAATCCTGGTTTTATGACAAAGTACGATACGGATAAGCGGGGTATTGAGAAGGGTTCGCTGGTTATTGAGGGCGAGAAGGATTTCAGGCTTATTCGTCTTCAGGATATGTATGATGTTAATTACGCGAATCCCCAGAATCCCACAATTACGGGTTTTGCTATTGAAAGGCGCATTACCGGCGCTCTTCTGTATGTGAGCGCCGGGGTAACGCCTGTGGTGTACGAGATTACCGGACACCAGGAGACTCCTCTGGAAGACCTTGGGATGCGGGAGATGATCGAGCGGGAAAATTATACGCTGCGGCAGCTTAATTTGATTCAGGCTGATATTCCCGAAGATGCCTCCGCAATGATTCTCAATGGCCCTAAGGCGGATTTTACCGCGGCGGAGGCGGACAGGCTGCGAAGCTACCTTGACGGGGGGGGGCGGCTTCTTGCGTTGATGGATATTCAGACCGGGCCTTCTCCTAATCTTGATGAGCTTTTTTCTGGTTATGGTATCCGTTTTGAGTTTGGCGTTACTGTGGAGCTGAATAAGGATTATATGACAATGAGTAATCCTTACTATACGGTGCCCGATATGCTGAGTCATGAAATAACCGGCCCTCTTCTGGAAAAAAGGTCTCCGGTTGTTCTGCCTCTGGCGCGGGGAGTGTCCGCCCTGGATGTGCGGCGGCAGTCGGCGCGGCTTGTTCCTCTTCTTGCTTCTTCGCAGTTGTCGTTTCTGCGTACGGACTTGTCGCTGAATACGCCGGATATTACGGATACGGATATTCAGGGGCCTGTTGTGCTGGGTATGGTGGTTTCCGATACGCTGGGGGAAGAGGAAACCCGCATCGTTGCTTTAGGCTGCGGGAGTTTCCTGGAGCCTGTGAATATTTTCGGACAGATACCGGGGAATATCGATATGTTTATGAACGGGCTTACCTGGCTGGAAGAGAAGCCGGAAAATCTTTCTGTCCGTTCAAAGAGTCTTATGACCGCGCCGATGAATATGACGGAATGGTATGTTATTATTTTTGGGCTTATTTTCGTTGTGGTTATTCCGCTGGCGCTTTTTGCCGCCGGGTTTGTTACCTGGCTGAAGCGCAGGCATTTGTAAGGAAACGGCGATGGCAATGTCGAGAAATCTGAAGGCTTTACTTGCGGCTGTGGGGCTTGTGGCTGTCCTTATCGCCGCGTATTTTATCGCGAAGACTTACAAGAGCGCGCAATTTGAGGAGCGGCTGGCGGCTGCGCGGCCGCAGGAGATTAAACTGTCTTCGCTGGTATCGGATACGGTTGTACGGATCGAGGTTCCCACGACGGGTATCCTCCTTGAAAGAAACGGGGAGGACTGGGAAGCGGTTCCCGCGGATCCCTACCGGCTTGATCAGAGTGAGATTAAGGGCATGACCTGGTCGCTGTCCAATATGCGGGCGGACAGGGTAATTGACGAGTCCGCGGCTGATTTGAAAATCTATGGTCTTGATCCTCCGTTGTGGCATACAATTATTACGACTTCCGATGGAGATCAGGCCGAGTTTTTCGCGGGGGAGCGGACTCCTTCCCGTTCCGGGTACTACGCTATGGTGAAGGGGGATCCAAAAGTCTACCAGGTTCCCACGTATCCGGGGGAAAGGCTGTATCTTTCAAAAAAGGATATCAGGGACAAGAGGCTGCCGGAGTTTGAAAATCCTTATGAGGTGCGGCGCTTTGTTCTTGAGGCGGGGACAAGCCGGATACAGATTGATTCCGCCTCTGGCGGGCTGGGTCATGTACTGAGTTCGCCGTACCGGAATCCTGTCGCGGTTGATCCGGAAAGGTTTTCGGCTTTGATGAGTTTTTTCAAGGATATGCGTATCAGCGATTTTGATGAGGACAGGCCCGTTTCGCTTGAACCTTATGGTCTTGATAAACCTGCCGCGCGGGTTCTTATCCAGGGGGAAGAGGAAAGCATGGAGCTTCTTTTTGGGAAATCGAATGGAACCCAGCAGTTCGCGAAACTGCCTGATAATCCGGGGGTTTTTCTTCTACGGGATGTAAGTCCCGCGCTGAAGGCCCTGGCCTTTGACCTTGTTGAAAGAAGTGTCGCGAATCCCGGCGGCATGGATCGGGTGGATTCCATTACCATACAGGGCGGCGGCAGAACCCTTTCCGCCGTGGTAAGCCGTCAGGACGGGGATGGGGCCGGAGGGGCGCTTTACTCCCTGAATGGCCGGGAAATTTCCGAAGACAGTTTCAGGGCTTTGTACGGGGCCTGCGTTTCGTTGTCCGTGGACGCGGAGTATCCTGGCCGGCCCGCGAAACCGGCGGCGGTGGAGATTACGATCGAGTACGTTTTAAGCGATCCGGCGGGGCAAAAAATTCCAGTGCGCTTCGCGCCGTACAACAGGGATTTCTACGCTCTTGCGGGGGAAGGCCTCCCGGAGTTTCTTGTTTCCCGGCAGCAGGTTCAGAAGATTTTCGCGGCCGCGGATAAGGCGGAGCGGGAGTAACTATACACTTAGAATTTGGGCGCATTTTTGGGCCGCCCTACCGGGCGGCCCAAAAACCGGGCTTTCCGCTCCAATTCCTCGGTCTTGCTTTCGCAAGCCCTCCGGGATTTCCGCTACAATCCCTCGCGCGCGCACCAGCGACGGACAGCGGCCCTGCGTATGCTTTGCATACGCAAGGCCGCGCCTGTAACCACGCGCCGCGATTTTGCATGCCCCTGCAAACGTACGCGGGAGCGTGTTTTTACTAACAAGGCTTTCCGGGCAAGAGGCCCTAAAAAACCCTGGCGTATATACAGGTTATGGGCCGAAGCAAAATTGCGACCAGTCCCGCCCCTTTGGGCGGTTCTTAATTCTGCCGCATTGTTGGATGACGCTGATATTAAACCCGCAGGTACAATCCATACCTATCGGAAACAACCCTGCCCCGCCGCTTGCGGCGGGATGGTTGATTGTTTATCTTTTTTCCGCTTTGATTATATAATCCAAAATTTTCTGTGTTGCCGTATCCAGGTGTATATCTTCATATTTAATATTGGGATTGGGATAATACCAATACTGATTGTTGAAGTATTCATTCAGGTTTTTATCGTTAAATATGTAACCATGCAGAGCGAAAATCGTATTACGCAGTATTCTTAAGTCGTTCTTGTTCATTTTTGGAATTTGTTCTTCGAATTCCCCGGATATTTCATCATTTTTCCTGTTTATACTGTTCTTCCAATGATAAATATATTTATGTACCGGCAGAGGCGGGTCAAGAATGTCCAATGAACTAGGGTCAAGCATATCGCCCCAATAATAATCCATAAAAAAAGGATAGAAATCAAAACGCAGGTTCTGTGCAGGATGAAAATTCTCTATATTCTTATATAAATAGCCCTTATTAAGCGAAAAGGATTCACCGTAAACATGTTCCCCTGCTATTTCATCAATTTGAACATTTTTACCTTCGCCGACTATATCGAATGATGAAAAACTATCTTCTCTGTTACATATAACGCCGGGATCATGAGTTTTGATAATTATTTCAAAATCTTTAATTATACCGCCTTTCCACCGTGAACCTGTTTGTAAGATATAAATAAAATGCCCGCCGGAGCTGAATCTTTCATCTACTTTATAATTGTGATAAATTCTGTTTAGCCCAGGATTGAGTTTTGGCTTATATAAAAGAATACTTATCGCCTCAAAGGATTCCTCATTTACAATAGATTCAAAAGAGAATTTCTGCGGTTCGTTATTTACAAGCAAAACAAAATTATTAAATGTGCTTTTGTAGTATATATCATTCTTGCTCGGCATAAACTCAAACCCGACAGTTGGTTCAAGAACACTATCCGTATGGTTATTTAATTCTATAAAAACATCCACTTCAAAAACTTTCTGGCTATGAGTTATTATAAGGCGTTCATAATCAAGAGAAATATCCATATTGTTAAAAGGCTTAAGGGTGCCGCCGATTAAGGTAAACGGCCCATCATTCGCGGGACAATACGGCAAAATTCCGAAAAGCAGCAACACAAATAAAAAAACCTGTTTTTTCTTCATGAATTGCCCCCCTGTCCGAACAAATCCCATTATATTTCACTAATATTAACACTAATTTGCGGTTATTTTATAGTCATAATTAATTTTTAGTCAAGTACCTTTCAGTTTGTTGTCAACGACCAATAGAAATGTCCCCTGTTTCCGTTCAGTAGAAATGTCCCCTCCGGCTCATGCGGCATCAGTGTCTGACCGGCCTTTTTTATTAATTAATATCTCCCCAGCAGGGAGC
>JAISAF010000152.1 GCA_031266855.1 Spirochaetales bacterium | reverse complement strand
TATATCCCGCTGTAGGCCTCTTCCACGCGGTAGCCCCGCGTTTTTTCCAGATGCCGCAGAAGCTCTTTCGGGTAGCGCGAACCCACAAGGCTTATGGTCAGGCTGTCTATATTCTTACTACTCAGCGAGGCGTAGAAGCACGCGTAGCCATAGACCTTATAAAAGTTATCCACGGAGATATAGTCTTCCGGGCTTTTATATTCGAGGATGTTGTATTCCCGGAACAGCGTGGCGATATTCCCTTTGATAGGATCCGCGGTGAGCTTTCTGATGACAAGAACGTCTATTTTCAGGGGGCCTGTGGTAAGTTCATACTCGAATTTGAACTCCAGCACGTCTTTCCATGGTTCAAGGTCCATGGATATAGCCTCACAGAAGGCCGGATGCCAGAGGATGAGCGCGCTGCCGCGGGATACTTTACGTCTGCCGGACATGGTTTGTATTCTCCCTTCGGGGGAGATACTACAGGGGATACGGTCTTTTTTCAAGCGGCAGCTCAGAATAAGGCCACGGAATTGCCAGGGGCAATTCCGTGGGCAGCAAATTGCCTTTGGCAATTTGCTGCGTACAACCAGGCGGAGACAATTTGCGAAGCAAATTGTCTATAAGGGAAGCTCTAAAAACTTTCAGTTTATGATTTTAAGTTCTAAGGGGAAAAATTGCTGTGGAAACAGCAATTTTTTCCTGTGCGTAGTACCAGCAATAGAAAGTTTTTAGAGGTTCCCGCGGATTTCCGTCTGCGGAAATCCTCAGGGCCGTCCGCGGCCCGGCCTTTCCCGGTTCCGGCTGCCGCCACCACGCTAACAGGAAACTGTTACGCTTGCAGCCTGGTTCCAGGCCCCGGAATTGCCGATTGCAAGGCAGGAGCCTTGCTTTTAATACGGCGTAGTCTGGAGACTACGCCGGGCGGGGGGGCGCATAATTGCCCGCGGCAATTATGCGCGGATAACCCAGCGGAGGCAATTTGCCTCCGGCAAATTGCGTGTAACGGACAGGCCCGCGCCCGTGTGAATGCGAAGCATTCACACGGGCGCGCTGCCGCTGGTGCGCGCGCGAGGGATTGCAGCGGAAAGCCCACAGGATTTGCATTGGCAAATCCGAGGACTTGTAGCGGAAAGCCCGGTTTTTTTGGGCGGGCGTAGCCCGCCCAAAAAAACGCGCCCGGAGTTTTTTACGTGGCCCGCCGCAGAAGCGCCGGACCGGGAAAGGGTTTGTCTATATCCCCAGTAAGTTTTTGTATGGCCAAAGCGATGCCCCGCGCGTCAAGAGCGCAGTCCGCCAGAAGTTCCTGCCTGTCCGCCTGGGACAGAAAGGCATCGGGCGCTCCGCCGTGCGCGTAAACCAGGGGAAGGCGCCAGCCCTGAATAAGGTCGCCGATTTCCGTACCAAGGCCGCCCGACTTCACGCCGTCCTCGACAAGATAGGCGGCTTCGTACCGCGCGAGGATGGATTTCAGATAGGCCGTATCAAGAGGTTTTATAAAGCGCATGTCGTACACGTCGGCGCCCAGCCCTTCCGCGGCGAGTATATCCGAGGCTGCTTCGGCTTCGGCGCGCAGAGGCCCCAGCGCGAGGATAAGAACAGCCCCCTGCCCCGTTCGCGCGAAAACGCCCCGCCCTTCTTCAAGCGGAGGAACGGGAACAGAAGTGATATTCGTGCAGGGCGCTTTGGGAAAGCGTATCAGGGCCGGCCCGTCCAGGGATACGGCGTACCTCAGCATAAGTTCAAGCTCGGCGGCCCCGGAGGGCGCAAGGAACCTGATATTCGGAATTGAACGGAAAAGCGCGATGTCGTAAAGCCCCTGATGGGTTTCCCCATCCCCGCCCACAAGCCCGGCCCTGTCCATAATAAGGGTAAGGCCCAGGCGGGGAAGAGCCGCGTCATGAATAAGCTGATCCGCCGCCCGCTGCATAAAGGTCGAATAAACCGCCACCACAGGCCGCATCCCCGCGGCGGCAAGCCCGGCGGCAAAGGTAAGAGCGTGCTGCTCGGTAATGCCCACATCGAAGAAACGGTCGGGAAATTTTTCCTGAAACGCCGCAAGCCCCGTCCCCTTGGACATGGCGGCGGTAATGGCGATCAGCCTGGGATCGCTCCCGGCCAGATCGCAGAGCACACGGGAAAAATGTTCGGTATAACCCGGAGGATCTTTTTTTTCGACCTTGCCATCGCGTATGGAAAAAGGAGTAATACCATGAAAAGCCGTAGGATTATCCTCGGCATAGGTGTAGCCCTTACCCTTCTTCGTAAAAACATGCACAACCACCGGCCTGTCCACCTCAAGCAGACTGCGGAAAACCTCCCGCAGCAGCGGGATATTGTGACCATCCAGCGGCCCGACATAGCCGAAACCCAAATCGGAAAAAAGCGTCTCGCGATACAAAACCGCCTTGGCGCTCCTTTTTACACGCTTTACCACACCGGCAAGGCGATCGCCATACGGAACATTTTTCAACGTCGTATCAATTGTCGTACGCAGATTCCGGTACAGCCTGCCCGCCGAAAGCCGCGAAAGATAGGAAGACAGCGCGCCGACGTTATGCGAAATCGACATAGCGTTGTCATTCAGCACAATAATAAGCCGTTTCCCCAAATGCCCCGCGTGGTTCAGTGCCTCCAGCGCCATACCGCCAGTCAGCGCCCCGTCGCCAATAACCGCAATCACCCTGCCCTTCCCGCCCAGAAGCTCCTGACCCGTCAGAAGCCCCAGCGCCGCGGAAATAGAGGTCGAGGAATGCCCGGTCTCAATAACATCATGAACGCTCTCAGCGCGCTTAGGGAAACCGCTCAAGCCCCCCTTCCGCCGCAACGTATAAAAAGACTCCCTGCGCCCCGTGAGAATTTTATGAGTATAACACTGGTGACCCACGTCCCACACGATCCTGTCCTGGGGACTGGAAAACTCCCGGTGCAAAGCAATGGAAAGCTCCACAACACCAAGATTGGAAGCAAGATGCCCCCCCCGGATACTCACCACCTCAATAATCAAACGCCGAACCTCCGCCGCAAGCTGCGACAGCCCGGCATCCGGCACAGACCGTAAATCGGCAGGACTATGAATCAGGTTCAAAAGGGGATACCTGTCTTCCATCACAAAAACCGCTTATCTGATTCTCTTCTTATGGCGGTTCTTTCTAAGTTTTTTCTTCCGCTTATGCGTAGCAATCTTTTTGCGTTTCCGCTTTCGTCCACACGGCACCGTTCTCGCTCCTTCAGCATGAATTTTTTGAATAAGAAAACAAGTATGCACAAAGCGGGCGGAAGCGTCAAGAGGCAGAGAAGGCAGTGTCAACGACCAATAGAAATGTCCCCTGTTTCCGTTCAGTAGAAATGTCCCCTCCGGCTCATGCGGCATCAGTGTCTGACCGGCCTTTTTTATTAATTAATATCTCCCCAGCAGGGAGC
>JAISAF010000056.1 GCA_031266855.1 Spirochaetales bacterium | reverse complement strand
TTTTTAAGCCGTCCGTCATTGCGGTTCGATAGTATCGCAAGGCGGTGAGCCGGCTGGTGAAGAGCCGCGTGTACTCCGCTTCGCTTCATGTTCTGCCCGGCGTAGTCTCCAGACTACGCAGGGCGGGTTATTTAGTCACCAGGCATTTCTCCTGGTTCTATTGTACATAATTTTTTTAATCTTTCTTCTATAGCTGCTAATTCTTCCATTGTTTTTGCGTACATTATAGCCCCGTTTAGGGCATAAATCTCCCGTGCCTTTTTTATTAATGATGGAGGCGAATTCAGTAAAATAGCTTTATTAACATATTGGGCATATACACCATTAACAAGATCCTCTAATACTTCTTTTTTAATCATTAAGTCAACAGTAGCCATTTTATGCCTCCAAAACAGTTTAAACCTATATTATATCCTGTTTTTTATATTATCAAGGCTTTTTTCGTATAATTTTTATACAATATCTTCAAACCAATTTTTGGGGCTATTGCGCATAACGTCTGAATAGACGCAATAAAACAGACCTTAGCCCGTGGGGCGCGAGGGATTCCGGGGGCGCGATAGCGCCCACTACAATACGATACCTATCGGAAAGCGACCGTCTTCGGGCGCATTACACAGGGCGCGGTGAGCGCCCACGATAATAAGTTTCCTATTGGAAACACCCCCGAATGGGGGATGATTGCAACGGAAAGCCCGCAGGATTTGCATGGGCAAATCCGAGGACTTGGAGCGGAAAGCCCGGTTTTTGGCGCTTTGCGCCAAAAATGCGCCTGAAGACAGCCGCTTTCCGAGAAGTAATGGATTGTAGCGGACGCTGACGCGTCCCCGGAATGCGCCCTTGTATTAATCCGTATCTTTATCCAGGCGGAACTCGGCCCATACAGGATAGTGATCGCTTACTTCTTTGGGCTGTACGCTGTAAGCGCTGAAATCATAAACCTCATCAAAGCGCAAAACGCCAAACTTGCCGGTATAGTCTTCCCGCGCGGAACTGGTGATAATGAAACGGTCATAGGTGTTATCGCTTTCGGCAACGGTGGTATCAAGGTCGTTTGTAATAATGATGGTGTAGCCGGCCCGCGGGAATACGTTTTCAAGAAGGCTTTCATCGTAGTAGATGCCGTCGGCATTGAAATCTCCTACGACAAAAACATCCTGTTCGCCCCAGAATTCCTGGAACCAGGAAACCACATCAGGCAGCGCGTTTATTTCCTCCTCCGCCGAGGAAGGCCGCAGATGATTGTCAATAAGGATAAAATCAAGTTTGTCCTTTGTCTGAAAATAGACGCCAAAGGGATCCCGCTCAAACCTGTCTTCCTCGTCCGGCCAGGTACGCGTGTCCACAACCGAAAGTTTTTCAGTATTGTAAATGACCCAATACTGCTCCCGCGAACTGGAACGGCCTTCCCGCGGGCCGATAACATAGCTGTATGCGGGCGGCAGCAGAGCCATAAAGCGGCTTACAGGTTCGGGGCTGATCGAGCGTACTTCCTGTACGGCAACCAAATCGGCCCGCGAGACAATTTCCGCAAGAATTTCCGCCACCTCAGGTTTTGCCATTTTCGCGGCGCCAAAAATCTGAATATTAAATGAATAGACTTTTATGGTTTCTTTCGGCTCGTCATTGAACAAGCTGTCAAGCGTGGAGCAGGAAAACAGAGGAAAAAACGCATAAAAAAACAGAAATACGGCGGTGTTCATTTTGCGCCTACTACAACAAGGTTTTCAGCCCTGTGATCATAGGGATCCCCGCGCAGGTTGCCGTAAACTTTTATATCGGAAAAACCCGCTTCCTGGAAAAGCATTCTGATTTCCGCGGCGGAATACAGGCGCTGGGTAAACGTATAGTCATGCCGGTTTTCCCCGTCAATAACAATCCAGCGGTTTTGCAGGCGGCTCCAGTCTTCCGTAACGGCATAGCGCGCAAGGACAAAAGCGCCGTTTTCCTCGTACCATTCGCTTTCCTTAAAGCCCCGGGCCGTATGTTCCTTGCCAAGGGTTTCCACAAGAAGCCTGCCGCCGCCAGCCAGGCAGCCGTAGAGATTTTTCAAAAAACGCAGATTTTCCTCCTGGGTGTCGAAATACCCGAAGGAGATATACATGTTGATAATAAGATCAAACGCTGTATTCAAATCGAGGTGAAGAACATCCTGCTGGATAAAATTAATGAAAAGGCCCTCGGCCCGCGCGCAGTCCCGCGCCGCTTCAAGATAATCCGGGTTCAAATCAACGCCGGTAACGGAAAAACCCATGCGGGCAAGTTCGATACTGTGCCGTCCCACCCCGCAGCAGGCATCAAGAATTTTTACCCCCGCGGGGGTGTTTGTCAGGGATACAGCGGCGCGGGCCTCCTCCGGACTGTGAATCCAGCGATCCGCGCCAAAAATGTAGGGAGCGTACAGCCGCCAAAAATCCTTCCGCGCATACCAGTCCGTCCCCAGATGCTTTTTACTGTTGCAACAGGACGTAAATGACTTCCTTGCATTTCCGTTTTACTTCCTGCTTGTAATTGCAGCGCAGCAGTTCATTCAGCGGCCCAAGCTGGTCCACGGCCTTGAGTCCGCCCGAACTTTTTGCCAGTTTTTCAATGGCGAGCAGCACCGCATACGCGAAGTTGTCGTTTGGAGTAGGCTTTACATTTTCGCTATGCAGCGTGTCCATGATCTGCGTAAGGACTTCTCCCCGTTCATCAATGCCGATTTTCCCCAAGGCATACACAGCCTCGGCGCGCACAAGGGAATCCCTGTCGAGATTCAGAACTTCCATCAGAATCTGTTTGGACCTTTTCCCGCCCACGTCCCCCAGCAGGTTGACCGCCTCCCGCCTGATAATATTGAAGTTCCGCGTATTGCCGCCCTGCTCTATGGGCTTCGCCATCTCCTCAAGAATAATCATCGCGCCGGAGTTACTTTCGGTAAGCCGGCCCTCGTTCTGCATCGCGCGCAAATTCTGTATCGCCATGGAGCGGTCTTCCCAGTCAGCTGAAGCAGCCTGATCACGAATAAGCCGTAACTCAAGATTCTGGCTAAGATACAACTCCTCAATGGTACGGGTCCGTTCCGGCTCCGTCTGACCACCCGTCTGCTGGGCCGCCAGCGAAAAAACTACACAGCACGCGACAATGCACATACATACAATCTTTTTTGACATATTCCGTCTCCCACGTATACACGTATTTATTAATACAAGATACTAAAAATTCTTCACTTAGTGTATCGGCACTACCATGAACTGACTTTCCACGCATCGCCGGTTTTTTCAAGCTGGTAAATCAGTATATCCTCCTCCACGCCATCCTTACTGACAATCGTCATATATGCCTGCACCCTGTTCGCGTCCGTAAATTTCAAGTCATCCAGCCGCACATTTGCCCGCGAAGGCACAACAACGAACTCAAAGAAACCCTGCAAATTGGAAATTCTTATATTGTTTCTCTTCAAAAGCGGCGAGTCATTCAATTCTGCAAGATTCTTCGGCGACAGAACAGAATCGCGGAAACGCTGTGTAAGGTAACTTTCCCACTTCCGTATATTTTTCGCCTTGATAGTGGTATTCAGCTCCTGAATAACCTCCTCAACCTCCGCGAAAGTCTTATCGTATTCCTCCTGGGTAACTTTTACCGCCGGGTCCTCCGTCTGAACAAGCGGAGGTTCAGGCACAGGCGCGGCCACAGCCGGAGCTTCCGCAGGCTTGGGCGGAGCATCCGAAGTACACCCGAAAACACCAAAAACCGCCAGAACAACCAGTGCAAAAAAACATCTAAAAGTTCTCATAGCCTTATTGTACAAATCATCGTACTATTTGTCAATTCCACGAATTACGCAAAAACACTCAAGGACGTTCAATCCCCATAGTGAGGGCGCCTCCCCGGCGCTTCGCGCCGGGGCCGGGCTATCCGCTCCAAGTCCTCGGATTTGCCAATGCAAATCCTGCGGGCTTTCCGCTCCTATCCCTGGCGCGGGGCGGCAGCTAAAACCGTAACGCGCAATTGCCTTACGGCAATTGCGCGCATGTAACCCGGCGGCCCGGTTTTGAGCGGCAGCTTGAGAACCAGGTTCCGGAATTGCCGTGAGGCAATTCCGGAACAGCTAATTGCCACAGGCAATTAGCTGCGCGTAACCCGGCGGCGGGTGCGCGTACAATTTATTGCTACGCAAAAAAATTGCGTGTAACCAGTCCCGCGATTTTGCCACGGCAAAATCGCGGGCGTTACCGCCGCGAACAGCGCGAAGCGCTGGGGCCGGAGCGGTAGCAGAGTCCCGGAAAGCCCGGTTTTTTTGGGCGCGCGAAGCGCGCCCAAAAAAAGGCGCCTGGAAAAAAATCCTGAGCGTTTACCTGCGGGCCGGAAGACTTCGCTTGACATATCTGTATCATACTGACTATAGTTTACATTATTTTGACAGGAAGGTTCATGATGAAAGTAAAATTTCTGAAATCAGTCAACGATTTTATTATAGGTGTTGTCCTTCTTGGCGTGGGGATTTTTTTTACGACTTATAAGGAGATCGTGAAGGGGCCGGTTTCCGACAGTGTGGGCGGTATTCTGGTGCGGCCTGATGTGTATGTCCGTATGGTTGGCGTTCTGCTTGTTATTTGTTCGCTGATTATGGTGCTAAAATCGATCAACTACAGGCGCTCGGATAAAACCGAGGGGTTCCATTTTGTTTTAACAAGGGAAGTCGCTTTGACTGGCATTTCCCTGCTGCTGTACGCGGCGCTGCTTGAGCCTGTTGGTTTTTTTATTTCAACTTTTCTGCTGACGCTGTTCCTGACGTGTATGTATATGCGCAGGGAGCGGGGGGGCGAGGGCAAACCGCCTTTGACGCGGAAGGCCGTTTTAATCGCGGCGGTTTATTCGATTCTGATGGTAATTGTGGTGCATCTTATTTTCGCGAAAGTACTGAATGTTTTTCTGCCGGCGGGCGATATTTTTTCCTGAAATTCACACGTTTTTTTCTATAGAGTAGGGTTGTTCGGGGGCTGTCTGGAAGATCGCTTCGGAAAGCCCGCGGCTGTTTTTATATTGAAACCGTTTCCGAAGCTGTGGGGTTTCGAAAATAGCTCTATTATAAAATTTTGCGGGTATCCGCATTATTTCCATATTTCTTAAGGAGGAAACAATGAGAAAATTATTTGCTGTTCTTCTGGCGCTGGCGGTATCGGGAGCGCTGTATGCTACAGGAAGCTCCGAAGGCGCGGCTTTTCCTGAGAAGCCGGTGCAGTGTATTATCCCTTACGCGCCGGGCGGCGGTTCCGATGTTTTGACGCGGGCGATCATGAAGGATATTAAAATGGCGCAGCCCCTGGTCGCGGTTAATATTGAGGGGGGCGCGGGTCTTGTGGGCGCGAACCAGGCTTACGAC
Source organism: Spirochaetales bacterium (assembly GCA_031266855.1). Classification (GTDB taxonomy): domain Bacteria; phylum Spirochaetota; class Spirochaetia; order DTKZ01; family DTKZ01; genus JAISAF01. The sequence goes on along the minus strand of JAISAF010000056.1, from coordinate 1,263 downwards.
TCGAAGGCCGACGGGTATACGATTCTTGCGCATAACCCGGTAGACCTTATTGGTTTTGATCTTGGCGGGCTTTCCGATGCTCCTTTATGGAAGGACCTGGAAACGGTCGCTATGGTTGTCGCCGACTACAATGTCATCAGCACGAACAAATTTTCCGGCTGGAAGACCATCGAAGACCTGGTTGCCTGGACAAAGGCCAATCCCGGCCAGAAGGTTAAGTGGGCGGTTTCCGGCGCGAGGTCGGTCAACATGGCGGATACCCAGCGCATAGCCCGTGATTTGGGGATTTTTGACAGTATCACGTTTGTTCCCTATGACGGCGGGGCTGGTACGCGCAAGGCTCTTCTGGGCGATGAGGCGCGGCTTGAAACCACAACCGCTTCGGAAATCCAGGCGGTGGTTGCCTCCGGCGACAATGTTCCTCTTTTGATTGTCAGCGACAAGCGCGCCAAGTCCTATCCCAATATTCCCTCGACACTTGAAAAGGGTATCAATGTTACCACGATAAAATGGCGCGGCTACTACGCTCCCAAGGGAACCCCCAAGGCAGTTCTGGCTTACCTGGAGAACGCGTTGAAGACAGTTGCCACTAGTCCTGAGTTTGTCAACACTGTCGAGAATAACCTTTCTTTTACGGCGAATTTTGTCGATGGCGCTACCGCCGCGGCGCAGATAGCCAAGTGGGCGGAAGAACTGCGGCCTTTCTTCGCGAACCTGAAATAACTGATGCCAGGTTAGTATGCGGGCGGGTTGCCGGAAAATCCGGCAGCCCGCTGTTTTCTGAAAAACCATAAGACTTGTTCGATAGCCTTCCGGTTCTCTCGCAAGTCTGTGGAATTTGCCGCAAAATGGCGGCAGATTCCGCTGGTTTTGTATCGAAACTGTTCCCGAAGCTGTGGGGTTTCTAAAGAGCCTGTGCAATATCTGGTAAAATCCTGGGCAAGGGAGGCTGGTCGCAAAATTGCGTACGCAATTTTGCTGCTCGCCCATGCGTCCTGGCTGGTCGCGAATTTGCGTTCCGCAAATTCGCTCGCTGCGCGTCGGCAGCCGGTGGTGATAAAGACGCGCACAGCGCGTAACGCGCTGTGCATGGTGGCAGACCTGCAAGCGTAACCACGGGCTATAAGCGTGGTGGCGGCAGCCGGTTGGTGATAGCTACGTGCACAGCGCTACGCGCTGCGCTTGGTGGCAGACCACGCAATTTTGCCCAGCAAAATTGCGACCGCCTGGTCCTGGGCATCTAATTGCCGCTGGCAATTAGAT
>JAISAF010000009.1 GCA_031266855.1 Spirochaetales bacterium | reverse complement strand
AATTGCCAACGGCAATTCCGTGGACTGGTTTTGAGCTGCCGCTGCGCAAGGGATTGTAGCGGAAATCCCGCAGGATTTGCATAGGCAAATCCGAGGAATTGAAGCGGAAAGCCCGGTTTTTGGCGCTTTGCGCCAAAAATGCGCCTGAATTCTGATAAATTATAAAGATTTTGAACAGTCTCTTAGCTGCCGCTTTTTCCCCTGATCGAGCAGTCCAGTCCCGCGTCCCGGAAGGCCGCGCATATACGCGCAAGGGTTTCCTCCGGGTAGGGCGTTGTTTTCCCGTATTCCGCGTCAAGGGTTACGCCCGGCCGCATGCCGGTAAGGATGTAGTGTCGGCTGCCTTGAAGCAGACGCGCAAGTTGCGGAATATCCTCTTCCAGAAAAATCCCCGGCGCGGCGGTTGTGCGGAACTCGTGGTCTATGCCGGAGCCGGTGATGTAGGCTATGGATTCCCGCAGCGCCGCGGCAAGGTTCCCCGCGCCCTTTTCCGGGTTATCGGAAAGCGGAAGCAGGGCCGCGTACTTTTCCGGCAGGGTTTTTATGTCCATCGCGATATAATCCACAGATAAAGTTTTCAGTGCCTGGGGCAGGCTGCCGTTTGTGTCGATTTTTATTTTGTACCCCAGGGCGCGGATTTCGCGCAGGAATTCAGGCAGCCCGGTATACAGGAGCGGTTCGCCGCCGGAAACGCATACTCCCTCCAGCACCCTGCGCCGGGCATGAAGAAAAGCCAGCGCCTCTTCCGCGTCAAGCATATCTTCAGGAGGCGGCGGCAGAACAAGATTGGGATTGTGGCAGTAGGGGCACCGGAGGTTGCAGCCGTGGGTAAAAAGTACAGCCGCGACAACTCCGGGATAATCTATCAGGCTGGTTTTTACAAGACCAAACTTCACTTACACGGCGGCGAACATTTTTTCCAGTTCGCTTACGGAATAGCCGCGCAGCTTCGCCCTGCCTTCGGTATCGTAGAAAACCACTGTCGGGGTGGACTGTACGCCGCTTTCCCTGGCTTCATTCAGGCCGTCTTCGGTATCAACATCAACGGGCCGGCCCTCCAGGGGCAGGCGGCTGATGAACTCGCGTACCGGCAGACAGTTGGGGCAGCCCTTGCGGTAAAAATACCTGTAGGCGGCTATCGTTTTCAGCGTCCCGTTCTCCGGGGAAGTTCCGGTTTCGGAAGAATCCACCTGGAAAGGCAGACGCCCGTTGTATTCTTCCCGCTTGCCCCTGTTCCAGTTCCGTAAGGACCGGTAGTAACCGACAATGCGGGTATAGACTTCGGTTTCCGTTCCCTTCACATTCGCGAGCCGCAGCTTCAGCTCTTCAATTTCCTTCGTAATCGTTTCCGCGCTTCTCATTTCTATTTCTCTCCCAAAAATTAATACGTTTGCAGTTTCAAACCATTGTAGTTTCAATTGTAGTTTCAACCCATGTTCACAGCGGGTACGGTTCCTTCACGCCCCGGCTGTATTTTTAAACCCCCGGCGATCCCCTCACCGGAAAGCGGCGCTGGGCATCACTTTTCCCGCGAAAGAACGGTCTCCCGTTCCTTTTCCAGTCGCTGAATCTGACGCAGAAGGTCCTCACGCAACTCCGACTCGCAGGCGGGACAGGTAAAATGCTCGCCCCGGAGGTAGCCGTGCCGGGGGCAAATCGAAAATGTCGGGGATATCGTAAAATATGGCAGCCGGTAATTTTCCGCGATCTTCCGCACCAGATTCCGGCAGGTCCTCCAGTCTTCAATGGCCTCTCCAAGAAAAGCGTGAAAAACAGTCCCTCCGGTATAGCGCGTCTGCAACTCGTCCTGATGATCCAGCGCGTCAAAAATATCGGCGGTATAGCCTACCGGAAGCTGGCTGGAGTTTGTGTAGTAGGGGTCTTTCTCTCCAGAGGTAATAATATCGGCATATTTTTCCCTGTCATGCTTCGCGAGCCGGTAGGATGTACTTTCCGCGGGAGTCGCCTCCAGATTGTACAGATCGCCAGTATCCTCCTGGTAGGAAATAAGACGCTGTCGCATGTGGTTCAGCACGTCCAGGGCGAAGGCCCGGCCTTCCTTTGTCGTAATGTCCCTGTCCAGGAAATTCAAAAGGCATTCATTCATGCCGCAAATACCAATAGTGGAAAAGTGATTATCAAGATGCTGGAGGTAGCGGCGCGTATAGGGGAACAGGCCCGATTCAAGAAGCCGGTTTATCACCTTGCGTTTCGTCATAAGGGCTTCGCAGGCAGTATCCATCAGCGTGTCCAGGCGGCTGAAAAAATCCCCCCGGTTTTCGGCCAGATAGCCGATACGCGGCAGGTTGATGGTAACAACGCCGATAGAGCCGGTAAACTCATCGGATCCGAAAAGCCCGCCCCCGCGCTTACGCAGTTCCCGCTTGTCCAACTGGAGGCGGCAGCACATGGAACGCACATCGCCGGGATTCAAATCCGAGTTGATAAAATTCTGGAAATACGGGGTTCCGTATTTCGCGGTCATTTCAAAAAGGAGGCGGGCGTTCTGTGAATCCCAGTCAAAGGTTCTGGTAATATTGTACGTCGGTATGGGATACTGAAAGCCCCTCCCGTTGGCGTCTCCCCGCAGCATCAGTTTGATAAAAACCCGGTTTATGACATCCATTTCAGGCTGGCAGTCCCCGTAGGTAAAATCCTGCTTTACGCCGCCCACAATCGCCGGTTTATCCGCGAGATCAGATGGAACCGTCCAGTCAAGGGTAATGTTGGTAAAAGGCGCCTGGCTGCCCCAGCGGCTTGGCGTATTGACGCCAAAAACAAAACTCTGGATGCACTGGGCGACATCGGTCTCCGAAAGCCTGTCGGCGCGCACAAACGGAGCGAGGTAGGTATCGACACTGGAAAAAGCCTGCGCGCCCGCCCATTCGTTCTGCATAATACCCAGGAAATTCACGATCTGCTGGATAAGCGTTGACAGATGCCGGGCCGGTTTTGAGGTAATTTTATCCGGCACGCCTCCCAGCCCTTCCTCAATAAGCTGCCGCAGCGACCAGCCCGCGCAGTAGCCCGAAAACATCGACAGATCATGAATATGAAAATCGGCGTTCCGGTGAGCTTCGGCCACCCGCGCGGAATAAATATTTTTCAGCCAGTAATTCGCTGTAATCGTGCCTGAGTTATGGAGAATAAGCCCCCCCAGGGAGAAGTTGACATTCGCGTTCTCATTCACCCGCCAGTCCGAGCGGGAGAGATAGCCGTCCATCGTGGAGTTGATATCCAGCATGAGCTTCTTCGTATCACGCAGAACCTCATGCCGCGCCCGGTACAGAATGTATGCCTTGGCGATGCCCACACGGCTGGCCTCAATCAAAACCGTTTCAACAATATCCTGAATCTCCTCGATTGCCGGCGCGGAATTCGGATGCCTCCCGTTCATAAAAACCTTAAGTTTTTCCTCGACCTTCTTCGTTAAATCCTCCGCCAGCCCCTCTCCGTCCTGAATTCCGACAGCCGCAACCGCTTTCGCTATCGCGCTCCTGATCTTTTCCCGTTTATACTTTTCCAGGGACCCGGAACGCTTAATGACCATTCTGACCCCGGACTCAGGCTTCTCCTCCAGCTCAACGCTGTTTAGCCAGTCCATAATTTCCTACCCCTCCTCATTTCGTATCGAATCAATCTCCCGTATAAACTCATCGACATCCTTAAACTGCCTGTACACCGACGCGAAACGTATATACGCCACGCTGTCCAGGGCATACAGTTTTTTCAAAACCATCTGCCCCAGATCACGCGAAGTAATTTCGTGAGTCGACTGCCCGGCCCTCGCGGCGCTGTCCTCAATATCATTAATCATCTCCTCGATCGTCATCTGCGATATGTCGCGCTTTTCGCAGGCGCGCTGCACGCCCCGCTCCAGCTTTTCCCGGTCAAACATCTCCCTGCGGCCATCGGCCTTAATAACCATAAGGCGTTTTTCCTCGATACGCTCGTAGGACGTAAAACGGTAGCCGCAGGACAAACATTCGCGCCGTCTGCGCAGACTCTCGCCATTTGCCAGAATCCGCGATTCCAGCACCTTATCCTCTATACTCTCGCAACGGGGGCATCTCATACAACAACCCTACAGGTAGTGGATTAAACACAACAAAAACCAGTCTACTACACTACATATCGGGTTTCAAGGGGAAAATGATAAATTTTCCTCTTTTTTTATATTTTTTTAATTTATGGCATATAATTTTAATTTCCGGCACTGTCCGGGGGTATATTTTTACTGTTTTGGACATAATTACCCCTTCCTGCGCTAAACCATAGTCACAGAATTTTTTAACCACAAAGCCGAAGAAGTCGAGAAAGAAGGTAAAAAAAAGACCTGAACGCACAAACTTATGAGACTTGTTCGATAACCTCCCGGCCTTCTCACAAGCCTGTGGAATTTGCCGCAAAATGGCGGCAAATTCCGCCATTTCTATATCGAAACGTTTCCCGAAGCTGCGGGGTTTCCGGACAGCTCCATTAGACTTTTTTTACTTCGCGATAAAAATTCTGATTTTTTATTTTCCATATGCCAGGTCTAAAACCACCGCCTTTAGGCGGTCAGCTTTGAGCCGGTCTTGACGATAAGGAAGGGGGCAAATATCCTAGGGAAGGGGTAGAATAATGGCAGAATATAATCGAAGGAGTCATACGGTGTATGACATCAAGTATCATATAGTATGGATAACAAAATATCGGGATGAAATACTGACGAAGCAGACAGGAGAACAGATGAGGGAACTGCTGATACAGGGGTGTGAATCAAGGGAGATAACAATAGTGGAGTGGAGGGGAGTGTAGGGAAAGAACATGTGCATATGCTGATATCATGTCCGACACATATAGCACCGGCGAA
>JAISAF010000146.1 GCA_031266855.1 Spirochaetales bacterium | reverse complement strand
CGACCAGTCCCGCCCGAATTTCTATCTTTTTACCAGGAAAGAATAGCGGGCTGGCTCAGGTTCCAGAGCAGGTTGAATGAAAACTTCCTTGACTTCTTCGACTTCGCGGTTAAAAATTTCTGCGGGTCAGGGATAGCCACGGCGGGGCTGGTTGATTTCCGCGGCAAAATGGCGGCAAATTCCGCCGTTTTTATATAGAAACCGTTTCCGAAGCTGTGGGGGTTTCTGAAATAGCTCTATTGACAAAAATATTTGTGAATGGTATCATGCATGACAAAACCAGGTATGGAGGATAGATTGTCATTTAAGGTTGTGGAATATCCAAATAAAAAGCAGCTACAGCTTAAACCGGAAGAATTTGATGAAGGTGTAAAATTTGCTCTTGAAAATGGTATAAAATCATTAATGGTATGCCGCGGCAGTGAAAAAACTCAAAAATATATGACTATCGATTTTTCATGGTTAAGAAAGCTGCCGGAATTACACTCGCTGGAAATTATGACACCCTTGTCAAAAAAATCGAATATTGACGGTATTTATGGATTGAAAAGGTTAAAAAATTTACATTATAGTCATTACGATAATGTTCCGTTGGATCATACAAAATTAAAATCGCTTGAACATTTATATACGCTGTATAGTAAAAATCATAAATACAGTAAAAGTTCTTTTGAATCGCTGGAAAACTTAAAATCATTAAAATTGTGGCGTATAAAAGAAGAAGAAAATTGTACATTTATTGGAACAATAAAAAAAATTATACGGCTTGAACTGACATGGAGCAAAAGCCTGAAAACATTGGAAGGTATAGAAAAATATAAATTATTAAAATATTTATCATTAATCAATTTATCACAACTGGAAAATATATCCGCGCTGGATGAATTAAAAGAGCTGAAAGGAATGTGGATGGAAAATTGTAAAAAAATAAGCGAAGCGGAAAAATATGGCTTAAAAAGGTTCCGGAAAAATATTTATACAAAATAATGAGGCGCGGGGCGGCGGCGTTTATTCCCGTATTCCGGGAAACCGCCGGAATTTGAAAGAAGTTTTTAACCGCTAAGCCGGATAAGTTCCGGTACAAAGCCTTGCTTTCGCTCCTTCCTTTTTTTACTTCTTCGCCCTTGCCAGTCTCCGGCTTCGTGATGAATTTTTTCCGCCGGTACTAAAATGTATAAATACTATGTATAAAAAGGCGCGGGAAGAGGAAACTTTAAGTGATAGAAAACAGGAACGGGCGGGACAGCGATAAGGGAAAACAAACAGGTTCACAGTCCGCGCTTTCCGTTTTTTCCATTGGTATTATACGCAAACCCCACGGAATCCGCGGTTATGTAAAGGTGCAAAGCCTGTCCGGTGAATGGCGGCATTTTTTACGCCTGAAAACCGTGCGGCTGTATGGCGGCGGGGAAGAAAAGGTTTTCCCGGTTCAGGACTGCCGCCACGCGGATCAGAATATTCTGATGAAGTTCGGCGGCATAGACAGTCCGGAAGCCGCGGCCCGGTACCGGGGCTGGGAAATCCGCGTACCCCGCGAACAGGCAAGCCCGTTAGCCGAAGGCCAGTATTACGTGGCGGATCTGTGCGGCTGCGCTTTAGTCTGCGGCGGACGGAACGTTGGAACGGTACGAACCGTGATTGACGGCGGAGCGCACCAGTTACTTGAGGTGCTTGACACCGGAGGAAAAACGTTTATGATCCCTTTTGTGGATGCCCATGTAGGGGAAGTCAATATGGCGGCCGGCACTATCGAGCTGAAATCGGAGTGGCTTTTGCAATGAAGTTTACGGTTTTAAGCCTTTTCCCGGAAATCCTTGAAGCATATTTCAACTCCTCGATTATGGCAAAAGCCGTGGAAAAAGGCATTGTCTCCTACGCGAACATAAATATCCGGGATTTCGCGGCGGACAAACACCGCACATGCGACGACGCCCCTTACGGAGGCGGGGCGGGAATGGTTTTAAAGCCCGAACCGCTCGCCGCGGCCCTGGATTCGGTAGGAGCTCAGGGCCTGCGGACGATCTACCCTACGCCTTCGGGCCGGCTTTTTACGCAAGCCTGCGCGCGGGAGCTAAGCGCGGAACAGGAAGTGGTTTTAATCTGCGGCCGGTATGAGGGTATTGACCAACGTGTGATAGACCTGTATGTTAATGACGAGATATCCCTAGGGGATTATATTCTGTCATCAGGGGAAATCGCGGCAATGGTTATTATTGACGCGGTGTACCGGCTTCTGGACGGAGTTATTACCAGGGAATCGCTGGAAGAGGAAAGCTTTTGCGGCGGGCTTCTGGAATATCCTCACTATACAAGGCCGGAGGTTTTCCGGGGTTTGGAGGTTCCGGGGATTCTGCTTTCCGGTCATCACGCGAATATCCGCGCGTGGAGACAGGAGCAAAGTATTCTGAAAACAAAAAAAAACCGGCCCGGACTTTTAGGGACGGAGGATAAAAGTTAAAGATTTACATTGAAGGGGTTAATTTATGGATGTCATCAAGGCGATTGAAGCCGAACAGTCAAAAGAGGTAAATGAATTCCGTATCGGCGATACCGTAAAGGTTTATTTCTCCATCATCGAAGGCAAGACGGAACGGATCCAGGTTTACGAAGGTCTTGTTATCGCAAAAAAGAATTCGGGTTTACGAAAAACCTTTACTGTACGGAAAATTTCCTACGGAATAGGCGTTGAGAGGATTTTCCCCTTAAACTCGCCGCGTATCCAGAAGGTGGAAGTTGTACGTCATGGCCGCGTCCGCCGGGCCAAGCTCTACTATATGCGTGGACGTTCGGGAAAGGCCGCCAGGGTTGCGGAACTTGTCCGTAAAAAAAGCGTAAAGGTGGAAGCCCCCGCTTCCCCGCCAGCCGAAGCGCCCGCGGCTTCCAATGATTGATCCTTCACGGACATCCTCACTTTCAAAGGCCGCCGGACAGCATATCTCGCCCGGCGGTCTTTTTCATATCCGGGCCATAGCCGAAGGGCGGGATGGCTTCTGGATGATTGAATACGGCGGCAAAACCTGGAGCGTCAGGACTTCCGCCGCCTTAAAACCCGGCCTGTCCTACACCGGGGTTTTTATCCAGAAAAAAGGCTTTATGGAATTCCTCCCCCGCGCGGAAAAATTTTTCCCCGCCGGGAAAACCCTGCCCCCGTCAGGGTTTTCCCGCCTGGGCGAAGCCGGAACCCGTGAATATTCCCGTTTTATCCTTTCCACGGTCTTTTTCCGTGAGGGCCTTTCCCTCCCGCGCGGGGCCGCGCTGGAGGAACTTCTGCGCTTTGTCCACCGGAAAGACAGGCGGGAGCTTATAAGCCGCTCCGCACTGGCCGCCCGCTGCGAGGCCAAAGGGCTTTCCCTCCGGGCGGAGGATTACGAAACCCTTTACGCTGTTTTTGAAGGATACTCCGGCGGCGGGGAAGAAAGGCGGGAAAACGGTAAAAGAAACGGCGGGAAAGCCCCGCAGGAAAAGGCGCTGTCCGCCACCGCTTCCGCCGGGGAGGAAGACAGGGGAGGGGTTTTGCTCCAGCTTTTTAACTCCATGAAAGGCGGGGCGGAGACCTGGGTCGTTTATCCGTACCGCTGTACGGTAGAGGACGCGGCCTACCGCGGGTCTTTGCGTGTTTTATACGACCCTGAGGAAAAAACCGCGAAAAAATACGTTCTCGCTGTCCGGGGAACCGAAGGGCAATGGCATTTTACCTGGAATCCCCCGCAATCGGCCCTGAAAATCTATTTTCTGCCATTTTCCGTGGACGGCCTCCCTGCCGATAGCCGCAAGCCATTCAATCCGGGGAATTTTTCCCGCGCCTGGATACGAAAATTCCGTAAGTACGGGCTTTATTCTGACGATACTATCTATACAGGGGAAAATTTCGACGGTTTTTCTGAAGAACTACAACCCGGAGAGCCAGTAAATGAAATGGCATAGCGAAAAAGCTATAGCGGTTAAATATGAGACCGGCATGCCGGCGCCCTTTGTCCTTGCGAAAGGAGTCGGCTATATGGCGGATACCATTATCCGGCTTGCGGAAAAAGCCGGTATCCCCGTACTGCGCCAGCCGGATATAGCGGAAAAGCTGTTTTATCTGGAGACTGGGGCTTTTATCCCAGAAGAATGCTTTGAGGCTGTTGCGCAAATGCTGGTATATGTACATACTATATCACAGAGAGTAAAATAGGATTGGATGTATGAATAGCATCTATGTAAAGTCGTTGCGGGCAGGTAACCGCTTCTCAAAACCAGTTTATGTCGATGAAACAAATATTCTGGTGCAGGAAAATATTCCTATCAAACAGAAGGATATTGACCGTCTTACACGCTGGGGCATCAAAGCAGTACAAACCGAAGGGCTGCTTTTATCCGAAAAGGAAATAGCCCAGGCCGGGGAAGCGGCGGGAGGGCCTGTTAATTCTTCCTCCGATAATGTTTCCTTTGTTAATTATATGGATTCCCCGGTTCAGCAGGAAATTCTGAAAGTCTATAAGCAGCTTCTTGAACAGCTTCAAAGAATCCATGAAGATGTGCGGGATCAGAAACCCGTGGAGAATACTTCTGTCAATAAAATTCTGGATAGCCTTCTGGACCTGCTGGCAAAGCACCGGGACGATCTGATTCAGCTTGTTTTCTTCGGAATTCCCGGCGAAAGCGACATGGCCCAGAATTCCCTGAATACAGCGATACTGGCGCACATCGTCGGCAGCGGCATGAATATGTATCCCCACAAACTCAACCAGCTTGTCATAAGCGCCCTGCTGCATGACCTTGGCATGGTAAAGGTTCCCCCCGCGATTCTGGCAAAAAAAGGGAAACTGGAAGAAGAGGAGTTATCCAAAGTACGGGCGCATACGGCGCACTCCTACAGAATCATCACCAGGGAACTTGGGTATCCCGAAGATATTGGCTTGGCGGCCCTTCACCATCATGAACGCTGGGACGGCGAGGGCTATCCCAAAAAATATGTAGGCAAGCAGATCAACTTATATGCCCGTATTGTCGCGGTTCTTGACGCTTTCGTCGCGATGATATCCGACCGGCCCTACCGCGATTCGATGATAGGCTATACGGCAATGCGCTCCATCCTCAGCGATAACGGCAGGAGGTTTGACCCGGAAATCCTGCGCATCTTCATCCGCTGTATGGGTATTTATCCCCTGGGCAGTATTGTGCTTCTTTCCACATCCTGCATCGGCAGGGTTATTGAAAACAATCCTGAGGCGCCGCTGCGGCCCAAGGTCAAACTGATGATTGACAAAAACGGCGCTATGCTGGATAACAATAAGGCGGAAATCATCGACCTGAACAATGAGAAGAAGATTTTCATAGCAAAGGCGGTGGATCCCAAAGGTCTTTTGAAACAAACGGCGCGGGAATGACCTCCGCCGAAAAAGGAAAAAAAGGAGAGAAGGCAGCGGAAAAGTTTTTTCTTGACGCGGGGTATACGCTTGTTGCCAGGAATTACCGCAAACCCTGCGGAGAGATAGACCTTATCATCCGCAAAAATGATGAGCTTGTGTTCGCGGAAGTAAAACGCTGGACTTCATATAATGAAGATTCACTGGAACAGGGAATTCCGCGAAGGAAAATGCAGCGGATTATGGAAACCTCGAAATACTATCTTGCCGAGCATCCGCAGTTCGACGGCTTTTCCATACGCTATGATGTTCTTTTCCTACCAGGGACGGGAAGAAAAGTTCATCATATTCAGGATGCCTTCAGGGAGGAAGGATAATATGGTACGGATCGCACGGAAGATTGATCCGAAACGTATTGCGGAATTGAAAAAAAAGATACACGATAACAGGTATTTGGAAGCGGCAATACAGCGTATTGCCCTGACACTGACGAACGAACTTATGCAAAGGAACGAACCACGCCCATGAGTGAAAACGCGAATAGAAAGAAGCGTCGCCATTTTTCCCGCAACAGGGATAAAGCCCGCGAGGAACCCAGGGTCGAACGGGAAACGCCTCCCTGCTGCGTCTGCGGAAAACCCATTCGCGATATTCTCGCGGCACTTCTCCACAGGGAAACAGGCGAACCCGCCCACTTTGACTGTATAGCCAAGCAGATACTTGCCGGGGAAACCCTTGCCGAAGGCGAAAGGTTTACCTACCTTGGCAGCGGCGTGTTCGGTATAATCCGCCAGGGAAAAGCCACGGATCCTTCAAGTATTGTTATCAGGAAAAAGATAGAGTACGAAGACAAGGAAAAAGCCGCGGCCTGGAAGCGCGGTCTGAGCGTTAAAGTTTAAAACCCCGTTATCTTTTCAATCAAAAGCATAGTTTTCTGCCGCAGATTCCGCGTAAGCGGCAGGTCCAGCATCCGCATAAGAGCCCTGAAAAGGTCTTCGTCCTGTATGCCGCTTTTTGATCCAGCCAGTTTGTCAACCGCGCTCAGAAGAGCCGCGGCGAGCGGCTCGTCCCCGCCGCCAGAGAGAATTTTCCTTTCCAGAAGCGATGTAAAAGCCCGGGTAAGTTCCGCGTCGGCTTCGTCAGTAATTTTTCCCAGGGAAATCACCGCCTGCGAAAGTACGAAGGACGTGTTTTCGGCTTTTAGAACAGCAAGAAGAATCTCCCGCGAGGATTTTCCCCCGATGTAGCCCAAAACCTCGCAGGAAGCCCGGCGGGCTTCGGGAAAATCCGCCTCGGAAAGGCTGCGGGATGGCATCCGTGTCAGTGTTCCCTCTCCGGCGAGATAGCGCAGAACTTGCATGATATTTTTATCCTCCGGGGAAATACCACCCGCCCTGGCCTTATTCATAATCTGGCCCAGAATATCCATTTTCATGTGAAGATCCGGCGCCAGCGCCTGGCCTAAACGAAGCTCCTGCCGCAACGCCTCCCTGTCCGGCCTCACCCAGCCCTCATCCTCCGCGGACTGTTCCGTATCCTGTCCCCAAGCCGGAAAAGCAGGTAAAACCAAAACCGCTAAAACCGGAAATAAAATACCGGCAAGGAGAAATGCGGGTTTCTTAGCTATTTTCAATTTCAAAAAAGCAGCCTCCAGAATCCAGTTTAGGTTTTTACCGCCAGGTGAGCCTTTCGCGCCTGGTCAATATCTTTATAATTTCGCTTCAATATCAGAATTTGGGCGCATTTTTTGCGGTTTGGGAATTTGCGCCGCAAATTCCCAAACCGCAAAAAACCGGGCTTTCCGCTTCAATCTTTTGGCTTGAGCCAAAAGGATTTCCGCTGCAATCCCTTGCGCGGCGGCAGCCGGCTGGTGATAAAGACGCGCACAGCGCTCCGCGCTGTGCCTGGTGACAAACCACGCAATTTTGTCAGAACAAAATTGCGGCCGCATGGTTATGCGCAGGAAATTGCCTCACGGCAATTCCGCGGCCTTATTCTGAGCTGCCGCCCGGCAGCCGGCTGGTGATAAAGACGCGCACAGCGCTCCGCGCTGTGCCTGGTGACAGAC
>JAISAF010000379.1 GCA_031266855.1 Spirochaetales bacterium | reverse complement strand
CGGCGGACGCGCGCGTAATACACGCCGGCTTGGGTAGGCGGGGTTTCCGTGCCGCCCTTATCCTGTTCCAGATTTTCCTCCGACGTAAAATACGTCACGATAAACGGGGCGCCTTCCTTCGCCGCGCTGACTTCAATCGGCTGCGGCCTGCCGTTGTACAGGGTGTGCTGGTACGTCGCCGAAGTAATAATCGGAGGCTCTTCAAGTTCCCGCGAAGCGCATGAAACCAACGCAGAAAAGAAACCAAGAAAAAATAAACCACGACCGACACGAACCTCACGAACGGAAGATAAAGAAAGAAAAATGTTGTGAAGAAAATATTTCAAAAACCCTTTGGGTCTTTGCAAAATTCTTCTCTTTTGTTCGTGTGGTCTGTGTGGTTCGTAATTCTTCATTCTTATTCCTCCAGGTCGGACAACTGCGTTGAAAGGTAGCGTTCGCCGGAATCGGGAAGGATTACCACAATCGTTTTTCCTTCGCTTTCCAAACGCGCCGCAATTGATAAGGCGGCCCACACCGCGGCTCCTGCGGAGATGCCGGTCAAAATGCCTTCGACGCGGGCTACTTTGCGCGCGGTAATTACCGCATCGTCGTTTGTTACCCGCACAATTTCGTCAACGATGGATCGATTTAAAACTTTGGGGATAAAGCCCGCGCCGATTCCCTGGATGCGGTGCGGGCCCGCGAAGCCGCCGGAAAGTACGGGCGAGGCGTCCGGTTCCACCGCCACAATTTTTACGCCAGGTTTGCGCTCTTTCAAAACTTCGCCCACGCCGGTAATCGTTCCGCCGGTTCCGACGCCGGCGACAAAGATGTCCACTCCGCCCGCCGTGTCCGCCCAGATTTCTTCTGCGGTAGTGCGGCGGTGCGCTTCGGGGTTGGCGGGGTTCTCGAACTGTAGCGGCATATAGCTTCCCGGAATTTGCGCCACGAGTTCTTCGGCTTTTCGCACCGCTCCCTTCATGCCGCCTTTACCGGAGGTCAGCACTACGTCCGCGCCAAGCATCTGCGCCAGCTTGCGCCGCTCCACCGACATCGTTTCCGGCATGGTCAGAATCAGCTTGTACCCCCGCGCGGCGCAGGCAAACGCAAGGCCGATGCCGGTATTCCCGGACGTGGGTTCAATCACCGTGCCGCCGGGCTTCAGTTTCCCGGCTTCTTCCGCCGCGTCAAGCATGGCGGCTCCTATGCGGTCTTTTACGCTTGTCAGGGGATTAAACGATTCAAGCTTCGCCAAAACAAGGCCGGGCAAGCCTTTCCCGAGTTTCCCCAGCCGCACCAGCGGCGTATTCCCCCTCGCGTCGATAATCGTATCAAATATTTTCCCCCGGCTCGCAGCCGCGCGAAACTCCTCACTCATAGCATCTCCTTATACATAAGAGTTAACCACAGACCACACAGACCTCACGGACGGATTTTTAAAATTCTGTATCTTTGTCTGTGCTGTCCGTGTCGTCTGTGGTTGATATTAGACTTGTTCGATAACCTTCCGGTTCTCGGAACAAGTCTGGCGGATTTGCCGCAAAATGGCGGCAAATCCGGCTGTTTTTATATTGAACCTATTCCCGAAGCTGTGGGGTTTCTGCACAGCTCTATTCTTTTTTCTTTATCATATCGAATACTCTGATTCCTGATTAATATCGTACTGGAACATCGCCAGTATCCGCTCCTCGATTTCAACGATGTTTGGGTCGGTTCTGGCGCGTGGGCGCCTCGCTTCGACGGGAACGCGGTTACGCAGCGTGCCGGGGCTTGGGGAGAAAACCACCACTTCGTCGGAGAGGTACACCGCTTCCTGAACGTCGTGCGTTACCAGCACAATGGTAAGCGGAGGGCCGACGGCGGCGGTTTCCGCCCACAGGCGCAAAAGCTCGTCCTGTAGTTTTTCGCGGGTAAGGGCGTCAACGGCGGCGAAGGGTTCGTCCATTAAAATAATTTTCGGCTCCACCGAAAGCGCCCGCGCCAGGGCCAGGCGCTGCCTCATGCCGCCGGAAAGCTGCGACGGGTATTTGTTGGCAAATGCCGCAAGTCCCGTCTTCCCCAAAAAAAACACCGCCTTTTCCATCAACTGCGCTTTTTTCAGCTTCGCCGTTCCAGTGCGTCCGGCGTTCCGCAGCTTTAACGCGAACACGAGGTTTTGCAGAGCGGTCATCCACGGGAACACCGCGTAATCCTGAAAAATCATCGCGATGTCGTGTTTAGGCCGGTCGCGAAAAACCCCGTTCGCCAAAGGCGAAATAAACCGGTAGCGCCGTTTGTAGGAGATCATCTCCTTACGGGTGGCGGGAAGCGGTTCAAGCACCAGCTTGCCGTCAATGTGAATCGTGCCGTCCGTCGGCGCCTGCAAGCCAGCGAGAATTTCCAGAAACGTGGACTTCCCGCAGCCCGAAGGCCCCAGCAGACTGACAATTTTCCCGTCGGGAATAGTCAGCGAAACATTCAGCACCGCCGTCAGGCCCTCCGCCAGACCTTTTTCGTTAATCACGGGAAAAAATTTGCTGATGCTTTTCGCTTCAATCATCAGCGGCCCGCCTTCCACAACGCCAGTTTTATTTCAGCGTATTTCAACACCTCAATCAAAAACCAGCCGATAAAGCCGAGGATCGCCATGCACACGAGCATTTCAGGTATGACGAAATAATCTTTGGCCTGTCCCAGAAGATAGCCGATGCCCATCGTACCGCCGTAGGATTCGCCGATAAGGAGCATGACCAGTCCCATGGCGACGCCGGTTTTCAGGCTCATGATAATCGAACCGAAGGCGTGCCAGAAATACACTTTGCGGAGCAGCGTAAACTCGCTCGCGCCGAACACGCGCGCGGATGCCAGGTAGCGGGGGTCGGTGTCCTTGATGCCCTGATAGGTGTTAAACAAAACCGGATAAAAAATTCCGATGAACATCAAAAAGATGTGCATTTTGGAGCCGACGCCGAAAAAGATAATCGTCATGGGAACCCAGGCCGGCGGCGGTATGGGCGAAAGGAGCTGCCACAGCGGCAGAACATAAGCGCGGATTTTCAGGTTCCAGCCCATCAAAAGGCCGATGGGCACGGCAAGCGCAACAGCGGCGCCGAAGGCCGCGAAAAACCGCCCCATGCTCCACGCGATATGCAGTATAAGGTTTTTGTGCAACAGCATGAACCAGAAGCGCTCCGCAACGGTAGAAAGCGGGGGTACAAGACTGGGCGGCAGCACGTTCCAGCGGGGAAGGAATTCCCACAACAAGAGCAGGGGAATTAAAATCGAAAGAAACTCCAGCGAGAAAAAATTGAGGAGCGAATTTTTCAGGAAGCCGCCGAACCCAAGAAGGATCCGGCGCAACCCCTTCGTCTGGTAAGTGTCGGTCATATTGTTTTACCTAAATCGGGGCGCGCCGGGACACAGAGAAGGAATTGGGGAAAAGAGAAAAGGAGGATTGAAAAACTCTCTTCCTTATCTTTCCAGACTCTGTGCGCCGGCGCGCCCCGCATACTACCAGGTAATGCCTTTAAACTCCGGTGCGAAAAGTCCTTCGCCGGGATTTTTGTCAATCGTCTTTTGCCGCACCAGCGCGTCGGCGTAGCCGATAAGCTGCTGCGTAGCGAGTTTAATCGTAAAGCCGAGCTTGGGGTTGCTGTTGATAATCGCCTGCCGGTCGACGCTTACATATTTTTGCGCAATGTCAACGATGTCGGCGGCAACGGGGTCTTTCAGGATAATTTTGTCGGCCTCGTCAATAGCTTCGATAAACGTTTTCGCTGCGGCGGTGTTTTTCGCGATAAAGTCCTTGTTGGCGTTAATCGTGCGGCAGGGCGGGTTTTCGCCGGCAAGGCTGGGGTCAATTTTGCCGTCGCCGTTCGCGTCCGAATTGCCGTCAAACAGCGTTTTGTACTTTGGTTTTCCGGCGGCGTCTTTGGCCAGCAAAGCCAGCGCGACAAAGGGCTCCTCAAGAATCGCGCCTTTTACCTGTCCCGCCTCAAGCGCCGCGATTGCCGCGCCCGGCGCGAGGGTAACAAGCTCGAACTCCGTGTTGTACTGCGAGCGCAACGCGTCGCGGATAATAATGACTGCGCAGCACGTGGTGGAAAGCCCGGCGATTTGCAGCCCCTTCAAAGCGGCCGGCGTTTGGTAGGAAGCGTTCGCCGGAACGACCAGCACCGAGGTGCAGGGAATTTTTACCTGCGCGATAATCGTGATGTTCTGCTCCTTCGCGATGGGAGTGATGACCCCGGTTGGGCAGTTAAACACAATGTCCTGCTCGCCGCCCACGACCGCCGCGACGCCTGAACCCGTCTGCGTGATTTCCACGTCAAGCCCTCGTTTGTCGAAAAGCCCTTTTTCCTTCGCGACGTACAGGTTGAGGTGATGGGTAGAGTTCGCGTCGGCGACCCTGATTTTTACCTTTTGCGGAGCGGCTGCCACGGGAGCGGCCTCTTGCTCCTCTTTTTCCGAACTCCCGCCGGCCCACAGTCCTGCGGTCAATACGGCGAAAATTACCGCCAAACACGCCAATTTCTTCATAATTTTTGTAACCTCCATATATCCTATAATTTCGATAATAATTATATTATATATAGATAAGTAAAAATGTCAAGTATTATTTTAAAAAATCCGGCGAAACTCAGACGGGCGGCTCTCATAGCCATGGAGAAGTTCGCCATCCTGGAGCGCCGGGCGTATAAAATATTTAGATCTTCAAAATATATTTCATCTTTTCATATAGTTAATATTGAAATTTGAGAGAAATCAGTAAAAAAAACAGGGCATCGGCGTTTACCGCCATTATGAAAACCAAATTGCGCGAAGCGCAATAAGCCCGTGGGGCGCAAGGGATTCCGGGGGCGCGATAGCGCCCGCTACAATCCATACTTATCGGAAAGCGACCGTCTTCGGGCGCATTCCACAGGGCGCGGTGAGCGCCCCGATAATAAGTTTCCTATTGGAAACACCCCCGAATGGGGGATGATTGCAGCGGAAATCCTTTTGGCGCAGCCAAAAGATTGACGCGGACGGCCCGTTTTTTTGCTCCCGCAAAAAAACCGCACACGGTAGTACACGCGAAATTGCCGATGGCAATTTCGCTGCCCGCCGCCGGTGCGCGCGCAAGGGATTGGAGGGATGCGAAAGCAGCCACGGCGCGCAGCGCCGGGGCCGGAGCGATAGCGGAGTCCCGGAAAGCCCGG
>JAISAF010000328.1 GCA_031266855.1 Spirochaetales bacterium | reverse complement strand
CCCGCAGGATTTGCATAAGCAAATCCGAGGACTTGGAGCGGAAAGCCCGGTTTTTTGCGGCGTTAGCCGCAAAAAATGCGCCAAAATTCCGAATCGTACTAAAATTACAAATGGGTTTTGGGAAACGTTCCATATTTTCATAAGTATGACAAACCCCGTAAACTGAAAATCCGTTTGAAGAAGCCGCGCGGGCCGGGCCGTCTTTGGGCGCGGAGGATATTCCGGTAGTTTTCCCGCAGTACCGCGAGCAGTTTTCCCTGTTCCGCCGGGTCCTGGATGTTGCGGTAACGGATTTCTGTATAGAGCGAGGCGAAGGAGGCAAAGGCTGCGTCTTTGGGGAAAAGGCCCGCGTATTCGACCGAGGTTTGGGACGGCGCCCTGATGGGTTTGCCTTCCTCGGCGAGGCGCATAAGAAGGAGAGCGAACAGGGCGCGGGCGGCCTTTCTTCCAAAGCGGCGGGCGCGGCTAAGGAGGATAAGCTCCCTGCCGTAGCGAAGGACATACAGCGCCAGCACAGCCGCGGCCGCGAGGATGCCCAGGGCGCGCAGGACTGGACGCCAGGGGAAAGAGCGGAGGGGCGTAATTTCCTGCTCCTTTTCAAAAATGGGAATTATCACATCCCTGTTATTCGCGTCTCCCATGCCCATGGGTGGTATGGCAAAGGAGGTTGTTTCAAAGTCGATCCAGCCGTAGTCCGGCAGCCAGAACTGAACCCACGAATGGCGGTGAGCGGTTGTAACAAGAAAGAGGTCCTCGAAGGGGAAGTCCTGCAGGACTTTGATTTGGCTGCGCAGGATGGACAGCCCCCGCAGATGCGCGGGCGTTTGAAGCTCCTCGGCGGCAAGAAAACCTGTTACGACCCGCGAGGGAATTCCCGCCAGCCGCCCCAGAACAGCCGAGGTATTGGAAAACTCCGTGCAGTCGCCTTCTTTTGTATATGTAAGAAAGTCCACAAGCGCGGGAATGGATCGATTATCAGTATAACCGGCGTTATACTGAAACGTCTCAAAACTTTTCAGAATGGCCAGAATTTTCCCAAAGTAGCCTCCGGGATTGTTCTCATCGTTTTGAGCCGCTTCCAGAGCGCCCCGCAGGTGGGCCTCGAAAATAGCAAGATCGTTTCTCGCCAGGGCCGCGTCAAGAAACTCCGCGTACAGTTCTTCTTCCCCGGCGCTGGGTTCCCGGCAATCCAGCCAGTCCCGCGGCCCGCTTATACTGATATCCGATACAACCCTGTGCGAATAGCGGAAGGGGCCATAGCCCCGCTGCAAAACCGTTGGTTCAACAGCTTTCGGCCTGTAGGGGAGGTATTTTTCCGGCAGGCTTGAAAGCGAAAAGACTTCCAGGCCGGTGCGTCCGTATTCATAATAGCCGGCGGAGGAATCAAACCATGTTTCCAGAAGCCGCATGGTGGGAAGGCTGTTGAGGATTTCATCTTTCGAGGGACGGAAGCCTCTCAAGGGGTGCAGTTCTCCCAGGTAGGCGCCGGCGGCGTATACAGGCGAGCGTTTCGCGGCCACAACCATAACGGCGTACTGCCGCTGGGCCTGGTTTCCCCCGGCGCCCTGCCGCCCGTTCTCCCTGTCCCCGTCCCCGTTTCCGTCCCTATCTCCGTCCCCGTCCCCGTCCCCGTCCATTTCCCCGCGGTCACCATCGCCGGGCCAGCGGCTTTCGGGAATACCCTGGAGTCGGGGCCCGTCCCCCTGGTTTCCTCCCCGGTTCCCGCGGGGAAACATTCCCCTGTCCCTCCGCCTGGAACGCAGATTCCCGTCCGGCATGCCCTCGCCCTCTTCGTCGAGGGGCACAGGCGGCGGATTTATCCTGTCCTCAAGGAGGTTGGAAATGACCGAGTTTTTTACAAAGTCCGGCGGAAGAAATACAATAAGGAGTAGAAGCGCCGCGGCCGCGCCTGTCGCGAAAACCGCGAATTCCCGCCGTTTTTTTCCAGTCTTCGCGGGGACTTCCGCGCGCCTCCTGTACAGACAATAATAAATGACCATTCCATGCAGAAGAAAAACCGCGATAGTAAAAATGAGTATGCCCTGGCTCAGCGCAGCGCTGTCCGCCGCCACCTCTTCAGAGGAGCGGGAAAAACCCAGCATACGGAAGCAAATCAGGGCAAGGAAAATCTGTTCGGTTATGGCAATCCCGCCCCAGCGGGGAAAACGGAAAAGCAGAAAGCTCAGCGCAAAGGAAAGACAGCCGATCCCCGCTCCCGGCAGCGCCGCGGGATTCAGTCCGGCCCCGGCAAGGCAACCGCCAAAAAGAACAGCGGCAGCGCATATCAGGCGGCCCCGTATCTTAAGGCCCCGCAAAGGCACAAACGCGATAAGCGCCTCAAGCGGAACAACGCAGAACCACAGAATAACGCCGCTTCTGTCGTAGGCAACGGAAATTCCAGGATGGATAAGGGGCAGGCTGAAAACCGCGAAATACAGAAAAAGCCGCGTCGAGAAAAGCAGCGCGCCCCGCCTGTCCGTACTTCTCATAAACGCACCTCCGCATAGGTAAGCTCAAGACTGCCTTTCGCGGGTACGGGAACCCGAGAACCACCGCCGGCGGCCGCCGCCCCCCGCCAGGGCGCGCACCCACAGGGGAAAAACCCCGACACAGGAAAAAAGCCTTCGGTAAAAACGCTCCCCAGCCGGAAAACCGCCTTGTCCCTGCTGCCGCGCTCCGCGGGAACAGTCACAAAAAGATGCGAAATCCGCTCCCCGCGGGAAGCCAGAACCGAAGCAAGCGCCGTATCGCAGGAAGTGGAAAAAACATACAGCTCCGAACCCGCGGCTCCGCCCGCGCCACCCGTGCTATCCGCGTCGGGGTCGGCCCCGGCTCCAGGCCCAAGCCCGGACTCAGGCGGCTGGAAACCCATACCTGCAAGCTCATCAAGAAACGATTCGATCTCCTCCACGCTTTGAACCATCCACTGCCCGCCCGCCGCCGAAATATGAAAAATAAATTCAGGATGTTCCGCCTTCAAAGTTCTCAAAAACAAAGCCAGCCGGGCCTTTGTCCTGTCAAGAAGCCAGAACGGAAAAAGCCCCTTCCCCGGCCCGTAATTGCGGAAGGCCAGGTAAATCAGCTTTGTTTTTTCCCGCGTATGCGGGGAAATGCGCGTAATCAGCGTCGCGAGCCTTTCGGATGACTTCCAATTAATATCGCGGAAACGATCGCCCGGCGAATACTCGCGCATATAGTAACGCTCCTCGTCCGTCTGGCTGCGGCTCTGCTTATCCTCAGCCCCGGAAAACGGATCCACACGCAGAACAGCTTTTCTGTGCCAGGGAGCGGGCTGAACAGGCAGGCTCCGGTGAAGAACCGGCCCGCAGGGAAAAGAAAAAAAACCAAACACATCCCGCAGGCGGCACCCTCCCCTGCCATGAAAAATTCCCGACATCGGAAAGTTCAAGGAAAGCGAAGTTTCAGCCCCGCCGCCGCCCGCCTCGGCTGAAACAAAAAAGCGGCTTCCCGGCCCAGGGAAAAAATTTCCCCGAACAACAAAATGTAAACGGAAAAAATACGGAACCCCCGCCCCAAGCCCCGTTATGACATGCGCCGCCCCGCCACCACCAGCCACAAGAGGAAGCGGCGCCAGCCAGCCAGGAGTTAAAGAGGCCAGCCGCTTTGAACCCAAAAAACCAGCAAAAAAAAGCGCCAGCCATACCACCAGGGCAATCCCCGCCAGAACGATCTCATACGGATCCCGGTAGGCAAGCCCCCGGACACCTATACCCAGCCCCGCCACAAACACAAACAGCCCGCCGGCCTTAAAACACCTGAAAAATCTGAAACACTTAAAACAACCCGACTTAAAACAACCCGAAAGAAAAACCCGTCCCGTGTTTTTCGCGGAAACAATCTTCATGGGAAATCCGCTACAGCCGCCGCGCGTCAACCGGAACCGAATCCAGAATACCCTGCAAAACAGCCTCCGGCGGAATAGAAGGATCGCGCATAACAATACGGTGCGCCATCGCGGGAATAAAAGTTTCCTTAACATAATCGACCGGCACATAGTCCAGCCCCCTGCACAGAGCCAAAGCCCTCGCAAGACGCGAAATCCGCACACCCGCACGGGGACTCGCCGCGATCTCGATATCAGGATGGCTGCGCGTTTTTCTGACACAAGCCACAATATAAGCCCCAACATCAGGATGAATCTGAACATCGTCAACCATCTTTTTCCACGTAATAAGATCCGCGCTATCAATAACAGGACTAAAATCCGCCCAGGCGTCCGCCCTCCCGTGACGCGCAACAATAGCCTCCTCATCCTCCTGCGAAGGATAGCCCATCGACAGCCGAATCATAAACCTGTCAAGCTGAGGCGCCGGCAAAGGAAAAAGATGAACCCCCTTCAGATTCATCGTAGCGATAATAAAAAAAGGATCAGGCAAATAATAAACCCGGCCCTCGATAGTAACACTCTGCTCCTCCATGACCTGCAAAAAACTCCCCTGCGTCTTCGGCGTCAGAAGATTAATCTCGTCACACAACACAAAATGAGCAAAAATCGGCCCCTTATTAAAAACAATATCCTGAGAACCACCAATAAAACGATTGTACCCCAAAATATCCTGCGGCAGCAAATCCACAGTACACTGAATACGCGAAAACCTCTCAATCCTGGCATCCCCACTAAAAAGATCCTCCGAATGCCAGCGAATCGAACCCGCCAGCGCCCGCGCCAGCGAAGTCTTCCCCACCCCATGCGAATCCGCCAGAATCACATGCCCCCCCGCCACCTTCGAAGCAATAATATACTCAAGTTTCCGCGTATCAACACAAATAATGCGCTTAATATTATTAATAAGAAGCTCAACCGCCTGCTTTACATCCATCGTTCAAGGGTAAAGAAAAAAAACAATCCCGTCAATAGCGATAGCGCCACACCGTTCCCCATAGTACAATCCCCGAATCAGACGGGCGCCTTTTTTGCTTCGCAAAAAACCGGGCTTTCCGCTCCAAGTCCTCGGATTTGCCAACGCAAATCCTGTGGGCTTTCCGCTCCAATCCCTTGCGCACGCACCAGCGGCACCCTGCGGATTTGCTACCGCAAATCCGCAGGCGCATAATTGCCAAAGGCAATTATGCGCATACAACCAGCCGGACGCAATTTGCTCCGCAAATTGCGTGATCTGCCACCAGGCATGAAGCGAAGCGGAACGCACGCAGCTATCACCACCGCCTGCCGACGCACCAGCGGCGAAGAAGAAAAAATTCACCGCGAAGTCGAAAAAGCTGAATAAGTTTTGCTCTCAAGCCTTTTTTTTGCCTCTTTTTTTCGACTTCCTTTCTTTGCTTCTTCGCCCTTGCCATTCTTCGACTTCGCGTTTTCTCTCCTTCTTCCTCCATGTGCCGCCACCACGCTTATAGGTCTGCCACCCCGCACAGCGCTACGGCAGCGCACGGAATTTATCACCACCACCTGCCGCCGGAACCGTATGCGGAATTTCGATTTCAAATAGACAAACCCTGAAATGTATATAGAATTAAATAACCCCTGGAAATTTTATATGAAACGCAAATATATAATCATTTTTCTCTTTCTCGTTACAATGCGGAATGTTCACGGTATAGATATATTCGCGAGCGATCTATATGCGTTATAAATATTTCAGATACAAAAATGACGATTGAATACGGTTCCGATGAAACAGTTAAAGAAGAATATGAAGTTACCCAGGAAACCTCCGGTAAAATTAATTTTATGAGTTTTTATTATAACGGCAGTTTTATGAATAAAACCAGACTGGCGACAATAGGAAAGAATTCATTTTCTGGCGATTTCAAACGGATTTGTTGATTATAACAGGGAACAAAATATAATGACACCTGCATAAATTTTATAATTCCAACAGTATACTAGTGGGATGATTACACTAAAAACATGGATATAAATCAGAAAAAAATCTAACCGCTAAGTCGCGGAAGTCAAATAAGTATAGAAATGAAGCTCTCCTTCTTCGAGTTCTTCGGCTTCGCGGTAATTTTTTTGCCCTTCCAAAGCTCCGGCCTTATTCCCGCCCGGTATAGGATTTCCGTATTTTTTTCAACGATTTGACCATTGCTTCTTCAAAAGACCGCTTTGCGGCCACAAGTACATTATCAAGACATTCTGTGATGATTCGCGCGTCTGTATCACTGGTGGATTTCTGCGGCCTTAAAAGCTCGTAGGGTTCAATGCCT
>JAISAF010000319.1 GCA_031266855.1 Spirochaetales bacterium | reverse complement strand
GCAAATCCGAGGACTTGGAGCGGAAAGCCCGACCCCGCCGGAGGCGGGGATACGCCCATGAGAATTTTTTAGTTTAATGAAGAACTCACGGAGTTTTCGTACAGCTCTCATAAACACCTGCGATGTTTATGTCGAGAATTTAGCAGAGGGTTCCCGTGAAAAAGAAAATAAAAATAGCGATATCTGGGAAAAGCGGCTGCGGAAATTCGACAGTAAGCAGGCTGACCGCGGAAAAACTTGGTCTGCGGATGATAAATTATACCTTTCACTCAATTGCCGAGGAAAAGGGCATGGATTTCAGGGAGCTGTGCCGTTTGGCGGAAGAGGATTCATCCTGGGATCTCTACCTGGATAAAAAACAGATTGAGCTTGCTTCGCGGGGAGACTGTGTTCTGGGTTCCCGGCTGGCTGTGTGGCTTTTGAAGGACGCTGATTTGAAAGTGTTTCTTGATGCCGCGCAGGAAATCCGGGCGGAACGTATCAGGACGCGGGAAGGCGGCAGGTACGAGGATGTTTACCGGGAAACTCTGGAACGCGATAACCGCGACCACACGCGGTATTTGAAACTTTACAATATCGATAACTCCATGTATGACTTTGTTGATCTTGTTATTAATACCTCGGAATTTACCGCGGAAGAAATCGCCACGCGGATCGTGGCAAAGGCGGCCTTGATCAAAAAATGATCCGCAGGCTTGCCGCTGTTATTGATATTGGGGCTTCCGCGATGCGGCTTGTTATTGCCGAAAACGGCGCGGGGGGTACGTGGAAACGGATTGACAGCGCGGTAAAGCCGGTTTCCCTGGGACGCGATGTGTTCCGTTCGGGCCGCATAAGCCGGGAAACGGGTCTGCGCGCTATTGAGATACTTGCCGGGTTTCGCGAGCTTCTTGCGGGCTGGGACATTCCGCCTGAGGATACGCAGGTAATCGCGACTTCGGCGGTACGCGAGGCGAAAAATCAGGCCGCGTTTACCGGCAGGGTTTTTACGCATACCGCCCTGCGCATTCATGTCCTGGACGAAATTGAAGCAAACCGGCTGACCTGCCTTGCCGTACAGCACGCGGTGCGCGGTATCCGATCCGCCATGCAGGAATCAGACAGTCTCATTATCGAGGCGGGCGCGGGTACAACCAATATTTCGATTCTGTGCCGGAAGAAAATCGAAAACTCCTATTCCTTCCACTTCGGGGCGCTGCGTATGGGAAAATACCTCGATCCTGATTCGGGTGATTACTCCCATATTGAGGGGGATCTTGGCCGCATGACGGACGCGAAACTGAATATGAACGATCCGGGGGGCCGCTTTTCCCGCCTTAAATATTTTGCCGCGGTGGGAAGGCCCATGCGCATCGCGGCGGAAAAGGCGGGTACGAAAATCAGGGAAAACTACGCGCTTATCAGCAGGAAAAATTTTCTGGATTTCGCGGCCGGGCTTCAGAACCGCAGCGCCGACGAATGCGCGCGGGAGCTTCAAATAACCTATTACGAGGCGGAGGGACTTGTGCCTTCATTGCTTATATATAAATATTTTCTGGAAAAGACCAGGGCCGCAAAGGTTCTTGTTCCTAATGTCAGTATCCGCGAAGGGGTGCTGCTCAATTTCGCATCCGGCGGCGCACAGTCCACGGGAGTTGGCAAAAAATTATGAAAGCAAAAAAGACCGGACAGGAGAATCCCCAGAAAACGGACGGACAGGGCGGGTTCCCTTTTTTCAACCGCGAATTAAGCTGGCTGGAGTTCAACAAGCGGGTTCTCGGCGAGGCGCGCGACAGAAATGCCAGGCTCCTTGAGCGCCTGAAGTTTCTTTCGATAGTAAGCTCGAATCTGGATGAGTTTTTCCAGATTCGCGTCGCTTCCCTGTGCCGCCAGATCGCGTCGGGCAATTATGTTAGTGATCCTTCGGGGATGAGTCCCGCCTCACAGCTTGAGGAGGTGTACCGGGAAGCCCGGAAACTCGTATCCCGGCAGTACCGCTGCCTTCACGAGGAAATCCTGCCGCAGCTTGCCGGCAGGGGGCTGGTCTTTCTCCTTCCCAAAGACTACACAGAGGAACGGAAATCCTTTCTTTCCGAACTTTTTACCAGGGAAATTTTTCCCGTCCTGACGCCGTTTCGCATGAAAAAAGGCGAAAACATTCTTTCGCCCGGCAATCTGAAACTCCACGCGGCTTTTCTTCTGGAAGCCCTCGCCGGAGCAAAAACCCCGTTCAGGGACGAAGAGGATTCCCCGCTTGTCGCCGCGGTGCATATTCCTTCTATTTTGCCCCGTGTTATTTTCCTGCCGAAATCCCCCGCGGATACGGGGAAAGTTTATTTCACCCTGCTGGAATACGCCATTCTGGAGAATGCCTTCCGGCTTTTTGAAGGCTATAAGATAAAGGAAAGCATCCTTTTCCGCGTTACCCGTGACGGGGATATCGGCGTGGATGAGGAGCGCGACGAGGATTTTGTTGACGCGATGGAAGAGGTTCTTGTACGCCGCGAAAACAGCGCCGTGGTAAGGCTGTCGGTAACGGACACGGGCGGGAGCCTGCGCGATATCCTTAGCTCGTTTCTGGAGATACGTCCCCCGGCGGTGTTTGAGTATCCGGATCCAATTGATATAAGCGGCCTTGATCCCGCCGCGTTTCCCGGTTTTGATAATCTGCGCGACGAAAGCTGGATACCCCGCGGCCCTCATGAGATTCCCGGAACCCAGCCTGTTTGGGAAGTTTTGAAACACAGGGATATTTTGCTGCATCACCCCTACGATTCCTTCCAAATGGTTGTAAGGCTTCTTGGCGAAGCGGCCTGCGATCCGGAGGTTCTTGCCCTCAAAATTACCCTGTACCGCACATCGGGAGATTCACCCATTATCCAGGCGCTGGAACGCGCGGCGCAAAACGGTAAACAGGTAACGGCTGTCATGGAACTCAAAGCCCGTTTTGATGAGGAACGGAACATCGAATGGGCGCAAAGGCTCCAGCGGGCCGGCGCTATTGTTATTTACGGTATCGCCTATCTGAAAGTGCATGCGAAGGCGCTCCTTATTGTACGAAAGGAAAAAACCGCCGTATGCCGGTATGTCCATTTGTCCACGGGTAATTACAATGACAAAACGGCGCGTCTTTATACGGACATCGGTTTTCTTACCAGCAGGGAGGATATTGCCCGCGACGTATCCCTTTTTTTCAACGCCGTTACTGGCTGTTCGGTTATACCCAGCCTGAAAAAACTGCTTATGTCGCCTGAAAATATGAAAAGGCGCCTTGTGTCGCTTATCGAAAGGGAAGCCGCCCGCGGCACGGAGGAAAACCCCGGCCTTATTATGGCGAAAATGAATTCCCTGGCGGACCCGCAGATAATTACGGCTCTGTACCAGGCTTCACAGAAAGGCGTAAAGATCAGGTTAATCGTCCGGGGCATTTGCATGCTTGTTCCCGGCATAAAAAACGTAAGCGAAAATATCAGTGTTATTAGTATTGTTGACAGGTTTCTTGAACATTCACGCGTTTTTTATTTTTCCGGCGGAGGCAGCGAAGAGGTGTACTGTTCCTCCGCGGACTGGATGCCGCGTAACCTTGAGCGGCGCGTTGAACTGATGTTTCCTGTTGAACAGCGGGATTTGAAAAAACGCCTTATCCATATTTTGAAGACCTGTCTTTTGGATAACGTTCAGGCCCATGAATTAAAATCCGACGGAAGCTACGAACGGCGCAAGTGCGATAATCCGAAAAAGGCTGTCCGCAGCCAGCGTGTTTTTTACGAGGAAGCCCTTGAGGACGCGCGCGAAGCGGAAAAGACCAGCAAGAAGGAATTTACCGTTAGGCGCAAACCGCCGCGGGAAATAATAAAATAAACC
>JAISAF010000294.1 GCA_031266855.1 Spirochaetales bacterium | reverse complement strand
AATCAAAACAGCCTAATTCATAAAATCATCTGTAAGAAAACTCCCGCCCTCATTCCGCTGCCCATAGAGCTTCAGAATATAGCGGATATTAGCCATACGCTCCTTAAGTTCCGCCGACTCATTCGACAGCCTCGTAAAAAACTGAGCGCTCGTCATATTATTCCCAACCGGCCCCCGCCCATAGCCCTGCTTATGAAGATCCTCAAGCTGAAGAAGACGATAGTAAACAGGCTCAAACAGCCGCGTCACCCGCCTCACATCCACCAGATACCTCACAATCGTCGACTTTTCCCGCATCACCTCTATACTGCTCCCAATCTGATTCCGCGCATCCTCCCGGAACCATTTATCCAGTATGGTCTTCTGCGACAAAAGCGCCATGTAAGCACGATCGAACTGAGTTTTCTGATCCAAATACCGCTGCGCAAAATAAGCAATAGCCCTGTTAGCGTTCCCCCTGAAAGCCTCAATTTTCTCCGTACCCCAGGTATTACGAAACGTCTCCAAATCGGAAATCCGCACCGGAATATCGTGGAAAATGCCCTCCGCTGTCCGCTCCACCGCCACACCCGGCTCAGCAAAAAGACTATTCCCGCCCTCATCCTCGCAACTCACACGGCCCTCGGAACACGTAACAAGAATATCACCCGTCACCGAAGCAATAACATCAAACTCAGTACCCCGCACCCCCATCACCGAACCCTGGGAACGCACCTCAAACTTCGACTGAGGAGAAAGCTTCTTAACCGCCGTGGAAACCGAACCCGACAAAAGCTCCACCGACCCCTTCTTCCCGCTCTGCAAAGAAGACATCTCAATATACAAAGTACTATTCGGCTGCACCTTAATCGTCCCATTAATACCACTCTCCGGCAAAAGCGTAACCTCCACCAGCCCCTTCCCCGCCGTAGTAATAGAATCGTAATTCTCCACAGCAGTACCAAAATCAGCCTTAAAAGTCTTCCCCGCACGCGTAATCGTCGCATCCGAAACCATATAGGAAATCTCCCCAATCTTGTCCCCCGCAACAAGAAATCCCCCACACAATAAACCCAACAAAACCAACAAAATTATCCGTTTCATGCCACCCCCTCGCGGTCTTCCACCAAACATATAGAAACATACACCACCAACGCGAAATCGTCAACGCCACAGTAAAAATGGCGCCTTTTTGGGCCGCGCCCCGCGGCCCAAAAACCGGGCTTTCCGCTCCAAGTCCTCGGATTTGCGCAACGCAAATCCTGCGGGCTTTCCGCTACAATCCCTGGCGCGCGCCCCAGCGGCAGCGCGTCCTTAGTGAATGCGAAGCATTCACTAAGGACGCCGGATATTCATTTCGCATAACACCATCCCCCGCGCCCGCGCGGAAACCGCGCGGGCCTTATACGCCGCGATTTTGCCTTCGGCAAAATTGCAACCTCCTGGTTGTACGCAGCTAATTGCCACAGGCAATTAGCTGCCCCCGGAATTGCCGTGGCAATCCCGCTCGGCGTAGGCTCCCGCCTACGCCGGATTAAAAGCAAGGCTCCTGCCTTGCAATTGTTAAAAACCGCCCAAAAGGCCACTATAATTTTTTATGCTATCCCCGCTCGGCGTAGGCTCCGCCTACGCCGGATTAAAAGCAAGCGTCCACGCTTGCAACGCCAGCGCCCGCAAAATCGCTCCGCGATTTTGCGCCCTGGTTCCCGGCAGCGTTATACGCAATGAACGCGATTTTGCCTTCGGCAAAATCGCCACCTGGTTCCAAACCTGCAAACGTAACGGTCACCTATTAGCGTGGTGGCGGCAGCCGGAACCGTGAAAGGCCGGGCCGAAGACGGCCCGCGGATTTCCGCAGCCGGAAATCCGCGGGAACCTCTAAAAACTTTCCATTGCTGATAGTACGCACAGGAAAAAATTGCTGTTTTACAGCAATTTTTTCCCTTAGAACTGGAAATACCAAGTGAAAGTTTTTAGAGCTTCCCTTATGGGCAATTTGCTTGCGCAAATTGCCTCCGCCTGGTTAGAGCCGCAGAATTGCCGAAGGCAATTCTGCGGCCATGAAATTGCCAGGGGCAATTTCATGGCTTGGTTTTGAGCTGCCATGCGCCAGGGATAGGAACGGAAAGCCCGCAGGTCCGCCGTAGGCGGGCCGAGGACTTGGAGCGGATAGCCCGGTTTTTGGCGCGGAGCGCCAAAAAGGCGCCCAGAACATTTGGGGGAAAATTTATAGCGCGTTTATTCCGCGCCGCAGGCGTGATGAGTACCACGCGGCCCGTTCCTGTATGCGGCGGATAAAGCCTGGGTCTTCGAGGGGGTAGGGCGGATTTTCGGGGCAGTCGAGGAACAGATAATCGCAGCGCTCGAGGCTGGCGGTGTGGAGGACGGGCGAGGCGGCGATTGCTTCGAGTTCCCTGGCCTGTGAATCGCGGAAGGCTTCTACCGTGCTGGCGTCCGGGAAGGCGGGGGCGGCGGGAGCGGGTGCGTCCGGGAAAGCGGGGGCGGCGGGAGGCTGGAACGCGCGGATGATGGCGGCGGCTTCGCTGTGGGAAACCGTGGGAGATCCGAGATCAAGGCCTTCGCCTTCCAGGGTAAAGATATTTTTCCGGCTTTGGGCGATTTCCTGGAGAATGTTCCGGTAGGAGGCAAGTACCGCGTCGGCGGGAACCATTCCTCCGCGGGCAAGCGGCGCGTTTTCCCGCGGCCTGCCGTACCAGGAGGCGAGGTAGCGGGGAAAGGACAGGCGGTGCTGTCCTGCCAGGAACAGGGTGTGGGAAGGGCTTGACTTCGCGTGGGGTTTCCCCGCCGGGTAGCGCAGATCCATGCCGGTCAGAAAGACGGGGCAGGTTTGCGCCGCCGCGCGGCAGGCCAGGTACAGGGCCATAACGCCGACGGAACCCAGGGGCGGAATAAAGGGCGGCAGTATGGCCTGTACCTCGCTACGGGAAAACCAGGATAGTCCGGTAAAACGCGACAGGAAGATATAGCGCGGGCCGGTAAAACGCCGCAGGATTCCCGGGTACGAGCAAAGATCAGCCGCTATGGGAATGTTCCAGTCCCGCAGGCCCGCGAAATCGTAGATGTTGGCAAACTGCGCCTCCGCTATGATGATAAGGTCGGGACTGATGCCCGCGGCTCTAAGAACGGGCAGCGCCGTATCAACGCAGATCAGGGCGAACTCCGCCCGGCGCGCCGAAAGAAACCCAAGGTGCTTTTCGAGGGATTCGCCCGCCCCGGCTATAAAAAGGGGCCGGGTAAAGCCGGCGTGCGCAGCCGGCAGACAGGCCGGAAGCAGCGCCAGGTTCGTAAAAAGATTTCCCATCCACAGCCGGCCTATATGCAGACTGGTCATTCTGTTGCGCCAGTAGCTTTGAATCATATCCAGAAGGCGCGCGGAAAGCCCCCGGTAAAAATCAGGAAACAGGGAATATCCGCGCGACAGGCAAACCACCGCGACGCGGCGGAAAAGATGCGTGCCAAAACGCCGCTCCGCGAAGCGGCAGACCTCCTGCGCGTCCGCCGCCCGGATAAAGGCGACGCGGGAATCCCGCATAAGCTCAGGAGGAAAATGCCGCAGGGACGCGGCCATAAGCTCCTTGTCATGTTCCACGCACAGGACGCGGCTTTCTTCCGGGAGATTCTCCAGAAGAACATCAAGACCGTAGCCGAAAAGGGGAGAAGGTACTAAAACAAGGGTATGAGCGCTGATATGTTCGCGCCGCGCGGCTCCGGCAGCCCGGCTTTTGGGATTTTGAGGATGATACAGCGGCCGCTCGCCGCTGTACAGGACGGGGCCTTCCAGAGAGTCCGTAATTCTCAAAAAGGGCGCCATCCTGCCATCCTATCCTACCGTTTCATCTTACCGTTCCATCCTGCCGCCGTGTCGTCCCGCCATTCCGCCGTGACAGGCGGGGATTAGTCCTCGAAGCGGTAGATCATACGGAAAGCCGCGTCGAAATTGTCCCTGAAATTGTCCGGATTTAAAATAAACTGCTGGAGGTTTTCCTCCTGATACCGGCCTATCAGGCTGCGCAGATAATCCTCATTATCAAGAAGCGCGGAGCCGCTCTCATCGGCTTCCTTTTCCTCAAGAAGCTGCAAAACAATTACCGAACCAGACAGGATGACAGGTTCGGACACCTCATCCGCCTTCAGGGAAAAAGCCGTGGAAAAGAAATCGTCCCGGTAAGCCGCCATGGCAAGCGAGGCATTGGTCTGCGCGACGCGTTTCAGAAAAAAGGAATCCCCGTAATTAATAGGGAAAAACCCCGTTTCCAGAACAGGCTTGCCCGCCGAAAGCGAAGCCGACACAAAAGAAGTCGAAGAAACCCGCGTGCGGAAAGCCCGCGCCTCTTCAAGAACATAGTCCTGAATAAGACCGCTCTCAAAGTCGTTCATATAGCCGCGCACCGCAATAATAGTATCCGCGGCGGTAAAAACCGGCAGACGCACCGCCTCATCACAGCGGAAAATCGAATAACTCTGAACATCCCCATCCACGCCCGCCGGCCCGTCAATAACGCCGCTGAGATCCCCCACCCCAAGCTGGAAAAGACTGCGGATATCCTCGTCGCTTCTGCCGAAACCGGCAAGCTCATAAAAATACCGCCAGCCTATATCGCCGCCGGCTTTGGCAAAGGCGTCCCGCGAATGGGCAACAGCAAGCTCCGAAAAACTGGCCCCGGCCGCGGCCTGATCCCGGATTTTCTGCGCGTCGGACCGGGAGGAGGTAAGCGTAATAACAGAAAGTTTTATCTGGGAAAACTTCTCGGCGTTTTCCCGCCCATACTCCGCCACCTTCTCCTCAGGAAACTCATCGAACCCAAAACTCACAAAACGCAAATTGCGCTCCGGGCTGCCCTGGATCTTGAAAAACTCCTTTTCCGCCCCCGAAAGACGAACCCCCATCAAATCCTGGAGGTAGGTGTAATACAGAAGGTCCTCCCGCATTGTAGTGCGAATAACAAGTTTTTCCGAACTCGGAACCCTGTTGTAAAGCTCCTCGGAAAACTCCCCGCCTTCCGTATAACGCGGATAATACACCAAAGTCTCGTCAATGCGCCGATCTGAAATACCAGCCCCGCTCTCCTGCATAAGCGCCACAACCGCCGTATGAAACACCGTCACGGCGAACGCCTCCCGCCATATCTGGTAAAGCCGCTCCTGCATATTTTCCCCATCAGGCTGCGACCCCGACATACGCACATTCTCTTCCGCCCGCTGCTGCGCCCTGTCCACCTGCTGGGAAAAATAATTCCCCGGAATATACTCAATCGGCTTCCCCCGGTAACTACCAAAAGCAACAGTCCCCGACTCAGGAACAATGCTGCCACTCGCGGGAACAAACACAAAAGCCACAACGATTATAACAAGAACCACCACGGTAAACGCGTAGGTAAGCGGATGCTGAATCCCCCTGCGGGGAGTCTTTACTTTTGGGCCATCCGATCCGGCCTGTACTGTTTTTTCTGCCATGCCCATCAGAATACCACAAAAACCACGCCTTTGTCCAGAAGGCTTGCGGGCGCCTCCCCGGCGCGGAGCGCCGGGGCCGGGCTTTCCGCTCCAATTCCTCGGAAAGCGCCTTCGGCGCTTTCCTGCGGGATTCCGGGGGTGCGTGAGCGCCCACTACAATCCAATACCTATCGGAAAGCGACCGTCTTCGGGCGCATTTCCGCTGCAATCCCTGGCGCGCGCCCCAGCGTCCAATAGCAGACTGAAATACACAAAAGAATGGATATAAATCAGAAAGAAATCTAACCGCGAAGTCGAAAAAGCCGAATACAAGAGGTTCAAATGATATTTTTTTTCTCCTTTTTTGACTTATTCGGCTTTGTGGTAAAATTCTACAGCCTGTTGTTTAGCCCTTATTCCCAAAATTTTGCTGCCGCTGGGGCGGCGCAAGGGATTGGAGGGATGCGAAGCAGCCACGGCGCGAAGCGCCGGGGCCGTAGCGATAGCGGAGTCCCGGAAAGCCCGGTTTTTGGCGCGGAGCGCCAAAAATGCGCCCAAATTCT
>JAISAF010000254.1 GCA_031266855.1 Spirochaetales bacterium | reverse complement strand
AAAACACTTCATTCTGTATACCTTTTTTGCTTCTTCGCCCTTGCCCGTCTCCGCCCTTGCCAGTCTTCGACTTCGCGGTTTAAAAATCCTGCCGGGATTTCTATTACGAAATGATTTTTCGTATATAAATAGCCAGGCAAATTACACCCGAAATTGATTTGGAATATGTTGACTTATTATAAATTATATGGGTATAATGAAAACACATATTTGTAATGCGCGTAATAAGGCGCGTCTTTGGCACAAAATTTGTTGTTTATTATACCAAGCGGTTTCACCGCTAAATTGAAAAGAATTAGTGAAATAAAATGTAATTTAAATAGTCTAAGAAAAATTTATGTTAGATATAAGCCGTATTACGAAATAACCGGAGTAAAAGGAAAAGACACAGAAGATGAAATTATTAGGATGGATTTTTATCAATATGAAAAATTATTAAAAAAAACAAATTGAGGATATAAATGGAATAATAGTTGTTTACTATTTACCAAATACTAAAATAGTGTTAAATAAAAATATTCAATAGTGGGGGACAGTACAACTTCGCCTAACGTGGCTGTCGGAAAAGTCTATTCCTGGGAATTTTCGGTGTTTTTCGCCACAACGCAGGTTATGTAATTCCTTTTTTCGCAAGACGGGATACCTGCTTTTAGTACGGCGTAGTCTGGAGACTACGCCGCGCGGGTTTTACGGCGGCAGCCGGTGGTGATATAGACGTGTACTGCGTTATGCGCTGCGCACGGCCTTGTACCCCGTGCGCGATTTTGCGCAGCAAAATCGCGGGCTTTGCGTTTACGCGCACGTACCCGGTGAATGCGAAGCATTCACCGGGTACGTTACAGCCGCTGGGCGGCGCAAGGGATTGTAGCGGAAAGCCCGCAGGAATTGCATAGGCAATTCCGAGGACTTGCAGCGGAAAGCCCGGTTTTTTTGTCCGTCTTCGGACAAAAAAATGCGCCTGAAGACAGTCGCTTTCCGATAGGAAATTTATTGTAGTGGGCGCTATCGCGCCCCCGGAATGCGCCCGCATAAAAATTCATATACGTTTATCCTGGTTTGCCGGTATTTCCTCAAAACCGAAGAGTTTACCAAATCTTTAACTTTTCTTAATCCGCGCTTTAACGCTTCGTTCTACTTTGGAGTATGAGCAATTCCAGGGGGAAAAAAATGACGAAGAATAGGGGTGTGAAAATGGCGGCAGTCACCGTGGTCGTGATGATTGCGGGAGTTCTGGCAGCGGGGCCGTCCCTCCTTGCGGTGAGGGGGGAAGAAAACGCCGCGGCTGGTGAAGAAAACGGGGAGCCGGTTTTTTCGGTAAAAACGGTACCGGCTGAACACCGCACGCTGGAAGTCTTTCTCGAAGTGAACGGCGATATTATAAGCGGGCAGCAGGCCGATGTATTTCCTGATACATCGGGAAAGCTGATTGCTGTCCGGGCCGCGCTTGGTTCAAGGGTACGCAAAGGCGACCTCATCGCGGAGATAGATCCTTCAAAGCCGGGTATGCGCTATATGGCAAGTCCGGTTTACGCGCCGATTTCAGGAACAGTAAGCAGGATGCCGGTTTGCGCGGGCATGACGGTCGGCGCCGGCACATCTATTACGACAATATCCGTAGCGGAAAATCTCGAAATTACCGCGCGTATACCGGAACGGAAAGTAGCCGGTCTTGAGGAAGGGCTGAAATCGGAAATACGCCTGCAAGCCTATCCTTCTGAGATTTTTACCGCCACGGTAACTCACGTTTCGCCGGTTATCGATAGCGCCTCACGGACGAAACTTATTACCCTGAAATTTGACAGCTATGACAGGCGCGTAAACGCCGGTATGTTTGCCCGCCTCAGAATTAATACAATAAATTATTCCGGCGTCCTTGCCGTACCGGCGCAGGCGGTTCTGAATAAACATGGGGTAAGCGTAGTATATGTAACACGCGGCGGCAGGGCGGAATTAAGACAGGTCGGTAGCGGCGTTACGATTAACGGCTTCACTGAAATCACTTCGGGATTAAGCGCGGGCGAGAGGGTTGTTATTCAGGGACAGCAGTTATTGTCGGCGGGCGCGGCTGTCAGGGTAATTGGCGGGGGTGAAGCGTGAGCGTCGCACAAGCGGTTGTGCGCCGCCCGGTATTGTGGCTGGTTGTGTTTGCCCTTATATCCATCTGCGGAATGTATCTTCTGTCAAATATCGCGGTTGATATGTTTCCCGATGTCGAGGCGCCCTGGATGCTTATCTACTCCACATATCCGGGAGCGGATCCCGAAACAGTTGAAAAATCCCTCACCGATGTGCTGGAAGACGCTCTGGCCACTACCGCCGGCATAACCAAAATGGAATCCGAATCCCGCGAGCAGATTGGGATCATCTCACTGGAGTTCGCTTTCGGCAGCGATATGGACGCGAAAATGAACCGGGTGCGGGAAAACATTGACCTTGTACGGGACAGTCTGCCGGAAACCGCCACAGCTCCGGTTATGATGCTGCTCCAGGCGAATGACGAACCTATTATGCGCATCGCGTTACGGGCACACGCCGAAGGCGGCCGGGATCAAAATGAACTGCGCGCTCTGGCAAAAAAGGAAATACAGAAACAACTGGAACAGATTGAGGGCGTTGCCACAGTCAGCGTTGAGGGCGGGCAGGATGCCATTGTACAGGCCGCCTTGTCGCAAAACCGTCTTGAAGCCTACGGAATAACTATACGTGAAATTTCAAACAGTCTGGCCGCGCAAAATCTGACGCGTGGCGCGGGTACCCTTGAAGAAGGACTTGTGGAATATTCGGTAAAAACTTCCGGCGAATACGCTTCGCTTGCCGACATCGCCGCTACCGTTGTCGCGGGAACCGGCGGCGCGGATATCCGGGTCGAAGACATTGGAGAAGTAAGCATGGGTTTCCGGGATGAACGCTCGGCGGTGTATGTGGGCGGAGAACCGGGAGTGTATCTGTCAATCATGAAACAAAGAGGCGCGAATACCATTGCCGTTGCCGCGGCGGTGTATGAACGGCTTGACGAATTAAAAACCGCCCTTCCCCGCGACATAAGTCTTGAAATCACCCAGGACGGAACCCTGGAAATCAGGGCCATGATTGCGGAACTCGTCAATTCCGCGGTAATGGGCGGTGTCCTGGCCATGCTGACGCTCCTGGTTTTTCTTAGGAACACTGGCAGCACTATCATTATTGGCTTATCCATTCCCGTATCGCTTTTAATTACCCTGCTTGCCATGAACCTCGCCCATATCACTATCAACATGATGAGCCTCGCCGGCCTTATTCTCGGCCTGGGCATGATTGTTGACTCCTCAATAGTCGTACTGGAAAGCTTCTCCAGATTCCGCGAACAAGGGGAAAAACCACGCGCCGCCGCTATACATGCCGGTGAAGAAGTCAGCTCGTCAATTATTGCCTCAACACTAACCACCATTTGTGTATTTCTCCCAATATATCTTTTCAAAGACAGGCTTGAAGTCATCGGGCTTTTGGTAGAGGACATGCTTTTTACTATCGGCATTTCGCTCATCTCCAGCCTGCTTGTGGCAATATTTCTCGTGCCGGTACTGGCAAGCACATGGCTGCCCGTACACAGCCGCGTTCAAAAACCATTGCATAGCCCCTTCCTCGCCGGTCTTGACCGGGGTATTGCCCGAATCCTCGAAACGGTAAACAGGGCGTACCGCGCGCTTTTATCCCGTGCCCTCGCGCACCGGGCCATTACGCTTATCATAGTCGTAGCTGCGTTTCTCGGTTCTATTCCCGCGCTGGCAAACCTCAACATAGAACTGATGCCCGATATGGACAACGACATAATTACGCTCACTATTGAAATGCCCCTGGGAACCCGTTACGCCGACACAAAAGCGGCTGCCCTTGAAATACAGGAATTTGCCAGCGCTGAAATACAAGGCGCCAAAAGCGTCATAGCCGATGTAGGGGGCGAGGAAGGCGTGTTTTTTAACAAAAAAGGCGGCAACATCGCCGAAATAACGGTGATCCTTGACCTTGATGATCCCTCGGCGGATTCCGCCGGGACAGTAAAAGAAAAACTCCGCGCCCATTTTCCCGCCTTTCCAAACGCGGTTTTTACTTTTCCAGAAAGCGGTCTCGCCGCCGTTATGGGCGACGCGGATATTGATATAACTCTGAGAGCCGATGATATGCACAAAGGACTTGCCGATTCCAAAAGTGTTCAACAGATACTGGAAGGAATACCGGAAGTTCAGGATATTGCCATTGATATAAACGCGGGACTGCCGCAGGTAAGCGTAACTATTGACCGGCAGCGCGCATACAATATGGGCCTTACCATCGCCGCGATTGCACATGAAATCGCCGCGCGGGTGGACGGCCTTACCGCCACAAGCTTCCGCGAATCAGGAGATGATTATGATGTTGTTGTGCGGCTCGCGAAAGAAGACCGTTACGCGCTTCCCGATCTGGAAAAAGTCTTCGTCCGTTCCGCGGACGGACTCCTTCACCCCGTATCAAATTTTGCCACGTTTGAAAAAACTCTTGCGCCGGTTTCAATAAAGCACGAAGGACAGGCACGGGTTATCCACGTTACCGCCAATGTAAAAGAAAGTTATACAATTGCGGACACCGAAGCGAAAATAAAAAAACTGCTTGAGCAGCACGGTATTAGCGCAGGTTTTTCAGGCGCTTCAAAAGAAACACAAAAAATGCTGCACACCTTTGCCGTGGTGATCAGCCTGGCGCTTCTTTTGGTATTCGGAACAATGGCAGCCCAATACGAATCCTTCCGCGATCCGTTTATCAACTTTTGTACCATACCGCTTATCCTGATAGGCGTTGTCCTCGTTCATCTTCTAACCCGGCAGGCAATAAACGCCTTTACGATGGTGGGCGTTGTCATGCTTGCCGGCATTGTAGT
The DNA here is from genome assembly GCA_031266855.1 of Spirochaetales bacterium. Classification (GTDB taxonomy): domain Bacteria; phylum Spirochaetota; class Spirochaetia; order DTKZ01; family DTKZ01; genus JAISAF01. The sequence continues at coordinate 2,586 of JAISAF010000254.1, read as the reverse complement.
CAACAACGGCATCCTTCTTGTTGATTATACCAATATCCTCACGCGGCGGGGCATGAGCGTTATGGACGCCTGCCTCCAGGCCGGCGTAATCCGTTTCCGTCCGGTACTGATGACAGCCCTCACCACCATGCTGGGCCTTGCGCCAATGGCATTCTTCCCCGGCAAATCATCCGGCATGACCGCACCCATCGGACTTGCGGTATTCGGCGGCCTCGCTTCGGCAACGCTCATTACCCTGTTTTTTACTCCCGTGATGTACTCACTTATCAACGCGAAACACAAGGAAATAAAAAATGAAATATAAAAGCCTCGCCAAAAAAACATTTGTAATTTTATTCCGATTCAGAATTTGGGCGCCTTTGCGGCTAACGCCGCAAACCGGGCTTTCCGCTCCAAGTCCTCGGATTTGCCAATGCAAATCCTGCGGGCTTTCCGCTACAATCCCTGGCGCGCGCCCAGCGGCAACGCAAAATTGCTTCGCAATTTTGCCACCAGCCAGGACGCATGGGCACGCAGCAAAATTGCGTACGCAATTTTGCGACCAACCGGCTGCCGAGCGGCAGCTCAGAATAAGGCCCCGGAATTGCCACTGGCAATTCCGGGGGCAGGTAATTGCCGCTGGCAATTACCTGCGGCTAACCCGGCGGTCGCAATTTTGTTCCGATAAAATTGCGTGGTTTGTCACCAAGCGCGAAGCGAAGCGGAGTGCACGTCTTTATCACCAACCGGCTGCCGCCCCACGGGCTTTTCCAGTTTTTGGAAAAACTCATAAAATAGCGGCGCTGGTATGCCTGTGCGTTCTTGCCGCGGGTAACGCGTGGGCGCAAATCACCCTGGACATAGAAAGCGCGGTAACACGGGCGCTTGAAAACAATTTTTCACTGGAACGCTCCCGGCTGGAAGTAAGGGGCGCGAAACGAAAAGCCGGCCGTTCATGGAACACGCTTCTTCCGTCCCTTGCCGCGGGAGTGTCCGCGAGCCGCCTGACTTCTGTTACCGGCACACTGCCTTCCGCGGCCGATACATGGACCCCGGGCTTCAGCTTTTCCGCGTCTTTTCAGTTGGTTCCGGCAATTATTACAAATATCGCGCAGGCAAAAAAGGACTATGAAGCGGGCCTCCTTAATTACGAGGCGGCCTGCCAGAATCTGGAATTTCAGGTGCGAAAACTCTATTTCTGGCTCCTGTTATTGCAAGCCAATGTCCGCCTCGAGGAACAAAATGTCATAAGCGCGCAAAACCGTTATGAACAGGCCCGCGTATTACAGCGAACAGGGCAGGTTTCAAATCTTGATGAACTTTCCGCGCGTCTGGATATGCAAACACAAAAAACAAACGCGCGGAGCGCTCAAACGATCTACGCCGACGCGCTGGACAATTTGAAGTATTTACTCCTGATCCCGCCGGAGGAAATAATTACCTTACAGGGCAGTCTTGAAGAATTCGCCGGATCGCCCCGCGCGGCATACTCAAGGCAAGAGCCGTTACGGATTACAGCGTTGCGTAAATCAATCGAATCGCTTGTCATACAACGGCAGACAGCGAGATCTCATGCCTATGCTCCCACGTTAACTTTTGCGTGGAACGCTCTGCCCTTATACGACAATCATAAATGGACGGATCTGGACGGCCAGGCGTCACTTGGACTTTCCTTTCAAGTGGATAATTTTCTCCCCGGCTCGCCCGCACGGGAACGGATTGACACATTAAGCGACACTATCGCTCTCTGGCAAAACCTGCTGAGGGAAACCATTCAGGGATCCCGCAATACGATCCGCCAGCTTGAAAGAAACATCGCCCAGTCTTTTGAAATCATTGAAACATTGGGCCTCAATGTTACGCTGGCCGAAGATACGAACAAAATGTATGAGGAAGCCTACCGCAACGGCACAGCAGATCTGCAAAGCGTCTATTCCTCACGGGACAATTTATCCATTGCACATAACAAATTATTATCGGAGCGTTACAACCTTGTTTCGGCAATTCTTGAACTTGAAAAAGAATTCAATATTCCTTTTGGAAATATACGGCATCATGAATAGGAGTGGATTTTTTATGAAATGCTTATATTTTTTGATTATAGTGATAATTTTTGGTTCCTCTGTCTGTTTTGCGCAGGACGAGGCGAACTACAGCTTTACACAAATAACACCGCTCGTAAGCTATGAATACCTTCATTTGTCGCAGCAGCAATTTCATTCTCCCGGTGAAGAAGTGTCATTTATGCGCGGTGAAGGGCAGAACCTTTTTCTTCTCCAGGCGTCCGCGAAACAATATTTTCTGGAACGGGAAAATACGGCAGGTTACGAAGGGCCATATCACAGCGACACTCTCGTGCTTCTCCAAAAAACCGGCGCGCCTCAGTTTGTTGCTCTTTTTGACACCAGTTCCAGTGAGCCGGTTTATGGCGGCTTACGCACTTTTGCGGCGGGCATAGGGTACAGGTATGAATTAATGCGCACTGATTTCGGTTCTTTAGCGGCAGGCGCTTATGTGGTCGCAATCGACGGCGGTATAGAATACGGTGATGGAAAAACATGGCCGGTTTACCCTATACCGTCGATACGATACGAATTTAACTCTCAA
>JAISAF010000131.1 GCA_031266855.1 Spirochaetales bacterium | reverse complement strand
GGTATCCTGTATCGCCTGGTAAGTATTTGATTCAAGAAAATCCGCATAGACTTCATCGAAACCGCGGTTTTCCTTTTGGGCAAGGAGATCAAGAATCTGCCTGATTTTATAACAAATATAAAAAGTAAGCTCTCTTTTTTTCCAAAAATAAATATTATTTACACATTCCATTTGTCTTTCCTTATAAATCTTAAATTTGCAATAGCCTTTGCGGTATGCAACGAAAGCTGATCATTTGGCTCCATATATTCCAGCCGTCTCAATGCTTCTTCTACAGAATAAATACCGGCAAGAAAAAATCCTATAGTATCCATAGTCCTGTCATTTGCGACAGGCCCGGTAACAATATCAAAGGCATGCTGTGTACCGCCCCTGATACGGTTTTCAATGATAAAATCAAGCCAGTCTCTTGATATAGCCCCAAAGGTTTTTACTGTTAGGTCAACTGCTGAGAATTCAAATGTATAAAGATACGCAGTTTTGGTTTTATGCCGTCTGCATATAATTCCCGCCCAGTCCGCCGCCTGTTCCCTGATAGTGGTTGTATAAAAGCCCCTGCCGAAATCCCGCCTGTCCTTGGCAAAATCAAGTGAAACCTTGTCAAAATCAGCATTTGAACCGTGGAATAGCGTCATTTCCGCCGGGCCTCTATATAATCTTCCGCAAAATAAATGGTCTCGTCTATATCCTGGGTGTGCAAAGGGCCGTAACCCTGCCGTATTGCCCCAGTTACGCCGTATTCCCTGAAAAGCTTCAAGGTTTCCTGGGTCGTCATGTTATGCCGGTGGGCGTAGCCTTCCACGGCACAGACAATGAGCAGGTTTTCATCGCTCCAGGTAGCGCTGTTTCTGTCTTCGATGGGAGGGATCATAGCGGTTTCTCCTGTTTCATCGCAGCCCCTGCAATGAGGCTTTTTATGTCGTTGGTTATGGCTAAACCGCCCATAACGTGGAGGGCGTCATAGGCGGATTTGATGTACGAAATAATATCATAACGGTTGAAAAGGCCGATTACTTCTTTTCCGGTCAGTTTTTCATTTTCCTTGAATTCTTCAATACAATAGGCAATAAAATCGATTCTGTCGTTCATGTTACGCCTCCTCGGGAAAGGTTATGCGGCCTGTTTCCAGTTCTTCGGTTAAAAGTTCGTAAAGCGCCCTGGGGCTTAAATGCCACAATTTTGTAGCCTCTTTTTCAAATTTGCTGTACAAAAACGATGCATATAAAAGGCGGAAAGCCTCATCTTCGTTTACTTTTCTGCTTCGCATGATCTCACGGATTATAAGCGGCACAAGCATCTCCCGTATGCCTTTGAATTGCGATATATCGTAGTCTTTTAATTCTTCCATGGAGCCGCCTCCCGGTAACTGGTAAAATGCAGGAATGATAATGATTTTTCCGAGGTAAAAGTCATTTGGTTAAACAGTTTTCGTACAGCAAGCTGTTCAATGATTTGCTTTTTTGTATATATGCCGGTCTCATAAGCTACAAGCGTACGGTATACAGTATCATTTGCCACAGGGCCGTAAATTATATCGTAATTTTTTCCGGTATATTTTCCGCTACGATTTGCCATAACAAAATCGAGCCATTCTTCATTGGGCATATCAAACATCAGGATTGAAAGTTGTTTTTGCATGGTATCATAATCTATACGGTATGAACTTACAAAACATCCAGGATTTTCCGCGCCTTCGCGTATTTTCCTTTCATAAATCTTCCGCGCGAATTGGGCAGCCTGATCTTCGTTTGTTGCTGTGTAAAATCCTCTGCCAAAATCCAGGGCGCGGACAGAGCGGCGTAATTCCGGGGTTTCGACAATGACGGAACTACCGTGGTACAGGGTCATGTCATTTGCATCCATTTCAAAACCGATTCCGGCGCTGTTTGTACCAGCCATTCCGCTGCCTTCTCCTTGTTTTGCCGGACTTTTGCCGGACAAGTTCAGTATAACACGGGGATGAAGGTATGTAAAACAGGTTTTCGGAGGCTTTTGGGCATCGGCGTTTACTTTCATGTTCCGGGAAACTATCAAGTTTTAGAAGAAATTTTTACCGCCAAGCCAAGTAAGTCGAATAAGTTTCAGTAGAAAGCCTCGTTTTCTCTTCCGTCTTTGACTTTTTCGACTTCGCGGTTCATTTTTTTCATGAGTTTTGCGGAGTTTCGCGCGCCTTGTTGACAGGAAAAGTACAACGGATTACAGTAAATCTCCAGGGGGAAAGAATTATGAAAACACGGATTGCCATACTCTATTGTATGTCTTCATTTTGCCTTTTTGCCCAGCAGACAAAATTTGTGCCGCCCGATGGTATTTTTTTCCGGTTTGGCGATAGTGTGCAGGTTTACGCGGCGGATGATTTTGATAGATTATGGAATGTGGCATTTATGGACTATGGGCGGCGTGTTTACTCTGTTGGGTGGTCACGAAACGGCAATTTCGCTTATATGATTCAGTATATACCAGATACGGTTGGCGGGCACTTTTATGATTTCCATGTGATAAACCTGGTAGACGATGTGATGCTATTTGAGGACAATCTTAGTTTAGCCGTATATTCATCGGCTGATGAAGACGAACGTGAAAAAGCCGCGACTGTTGTTGAAAATAAATTCCGTGAATGGAATGTATTGGTAAAACAATATAATATAGATGGTACAATTGAGTCTCCGGGACAGGGTACCACAATACAAAAATTCCCGCATAAATTCTCAAACTGGAATTATGATTTATATTATGAATCACAAAATATTGATGGGGATGAATCCAGAAATATTGACAGGGAGTGTGACTGGCGGTTGATTCTAAGCCGGAAAAACAATAGCACTGCTACACAAAAAATAATATCGACAGGGGCAATTAAGAATTCTTATGAAATGCATAGTATACTGGGGTACTATAAAAGCCCCTTTGAAGATAGAATAGCGGCAATAATTTGCAGGGAAACATGGGCAAGAGGTATAGGTTTTAGTGTATTTGGAGCGCATTTGAATGTTGGTTTTAAATAATAGAGCTGTTCGGAAACCCCCACAGCTTATAGAACGGTTTCAATAGAGCTGTTCAGAAATCTCAGTTTCTGAACAGCTTAACAGCTTAGGGAATAGTTTCAATATAAAAACAGCCGGATTTGCCGCCATTTTGCGGCAAATCCGCCAGACTTGTGAGAGAACCGGAAGGTTATCGAACAAGTCTAATATATAAAATATGGAAAGAGTTTAAGGATTACGCGATATTGAACGTAAACAGAATGACAATGAATGAAAGACTATATGTATTCGGACTTATGGAAAAATTTCATTCCCGCAAAGATACAGAAAAACGAAATACTATATACCGGAAATTAAATATAGGATTGGATTAATATATAATAGAAATGTTCGGAAACTCCATAGCTTCGATATAACAGGCTTTCCAGGGAGGGATGGCAGGATTGTGTATGCAAAGCATACACAAGTTATACGCACATAATTGCTAAAGCAGCAATTATGTGCCCGCGAAATTGCCTGTGGCAATTTCGCGGCTTGGCCCTGAGCTGTTTGCCGCTGGAGCGGCGCCAGGGATTGGAGGGATGCGAAGCAGCCCCAGCGCTCCGCGCCGGGGCCGTAGCGATAGCGGAGTCCCGGAAAGCCCGGTTTTTTTGCCCGGCCTGGGCGGGCAAAAAAAGGCGCCCAAATTCTTCCGTACTTCCATAACAGAATAAATCTGATAGTTATGCGCAAAGCATTATGCTTTTTCCACGTCGAGCAGAATTTTATCGCTGTCAAGGTTTTCGTGAACAGTGGTTTTATAGCGGGCAAGCAGGTCTTCCACGGAAAGTCCGGCCCGTTCGCCGCCGCGCAGATCCATGACGAGGCGGCCTTTGTTCATCATAATGGTGCGGGTTCCCATTTCAAGGGCGGAGGAAATGTTATGCGTAATCATCAGGGTGGTGATGCCGTGGGCCGCGGTGATGTCGCGGGTAAGGTTCAGGACTTTTTTCGCGGTAACAGGATCAAGGGCCGCGGTATGCTCGTCCAGGAGAAGAAGTTTCGGCGGTACAAGCGTCGCGATAAGAAGGGTCAGGGCCTGCCGCTGACCGCCCGACAGGGAGCCGACCGGAGTTTTCAGGCGATCCTCAAGCCCCATATCAAGACGGGAGAGTACCTGGCGGAAAAGACTTCTATCCGCGGAGCGCAGGGCGAGCGAAAGGGGGAAACGGCCGGATGCCCTGGAATACACAAGAGCGAGGTTCTCCTCGATGGTAAGGCCGGGCGCTGTTCCATGGCGGGGATCCTGAAAAAGCCTGCCAATGCCGCGCGCCCGCTGGTGCTCCTTTTCCCGGGAAATATCCCTGCCATCAAGAATAATCGAACCCTCGTCGGGGAAAACGCTTCCGGCAATGACAGCAAAAAGCGTTGACTTGCCCGCGCCGTTTGAACCGATGATAGTAACAAACTCCGCGGGTTCAAGATGAAGACTAACGCCGTCCAGGACAGTATGAGCGCCGGCTGTCCCGGCTTCAAAAGTTTTGCGGACGTTCCTGATGCTCAGCATAGCGGAGCCTTTTTCCGCGCCCGCCTGTCCCGCAAAAAGGCCCGCGCCTTCGGGGAAGCAAGCGCGAGGGCGACAATGAGGGCGGAGACAAGGCGCAGCATGTACGCCGGAAAAAAGTTTAAATAGAGAACGATGGCGATAAGGAGCCGGTAGATAACAGACCCAAGAGCCGCGCAGATAATGACAAAGGCCGTCGTCCTGCCGCGGGGAAGTATCTCGCCAAGAATAACCGAAGCAAGCCCCACGATAACAATACCGGCGCCGGAATTAATATCCGCGTAGCCCTGATACTGAGCCAGCGCCGCGCCGGCAAGACCGATGAAAGCATTCGCAATGGCGAGGGCCGCCAGGCGAATCGCGTCCGCGTTTATGGAAGAAGCGCGAACCATTTTCTCGTTGTTTCCCGCCGCGCGCACGCGCAGCCCCAGGCCAGTCTTAAAAAACCAGATAAGCGCGGCAGCCGAGGAAGCCGCAAGAAAAAACGTCAGGCACAGGCGCGCGATGTTTCTTTCCAGACCAGGAAAGGCCGCCTGAAAAACGGAAAAAACCGTTGAAACGCCAATAAGCGACAGGTTGGGACTGCCGCCCATGACAGCGAGGTTGACACTGTACAGCCCCGTCATAGTCAGGATTCCCGCGAGTATAGGATGGATACCAGCCTTTGTCTGCAAAAAAGCCGTCACAATTCCCGCCGCCGCGCCGCACAGCGTTCCCGCGGCAAGACCAGCAAACGGATGACCTGAAATACAAAAAACAGCGGAAACAGCAAGCCCCAGGGTAAAACTGCCATCGGCGGTAAGATCCGGAATATTCATAACCCGGAACGTAATAAAAACCCCCAAAGCCAGCAATGAATAAATTAATCCCAGTTGAAGCGAACCCGCTATGTTCACATTAGTTCTCTTAATTCCCAATAAAAACCGCGGAAGAAAGGCTTTCAGGAATGGAAAGCCCCAGAACAGCCGCGGTATTCCTGTTGATAACCGTCCTGAAATCCGTCAGCATAATCGCGGGAATATCCGCGATAGGCGTCCCCCGCAAATATTTATCAGCCATTTCCGCGGCCAGCGCCCCGCACTGCCTGTCGCTGACACTCACCGTAGCAAGAGCGCCCGATACAACCATAACAGGCGAACTCCCATATACAGGCTTCTTCGCCTCCTTCGCAATCTGGGCAACCTGAGGCATCGCCGACTGAACCATCGAGTCAATCGGAACATAAATAGCATCAACCCCGGAAATCAGAATTTCCGCCGCCTGCTGAACTTCCGAAGAATTCGCCACCGTCGATTCCACAAAGCTATAACCGTTAGCCGCAAGATATTCCTTTGCCTTGCGCACCGTCGTAACAGCATTCGATTCGCCGGTATTATACAGAATACCAAACTTCCTGACACCCGGAGTCAGCGCCGCCGCCACCTTAAAAATCTCGTCCACAGGCACAAGGTTCGACGTGCCGGTCGCGTTCTTGTCAGGCCGCTCCAGGGAACTCATAATACCCGCCGCAACCGGATCAGTAACAGAAATAAAAACCACCGGAATACCCGAATCAAGATTAACAAAAGCCTGCGTCGCCGGAGTAACAACAGGCACAACCACATCGTATTTCGCGTTTGCCATTTCCTGACAAATCGCGGCAAGGTTCCCGGTATCGCCCTGCGCATTGCGGTAATCAATCTTCAGCCTGTCCTCCCCGTAGCCAAGCTCGCGCATCTTATCAATGAAACCGTTTCGCATATCCGTAAAAGCCCCGTTGTCAGCAAGCTGTATAACACCGGCAGTATAAACCGCCTGGGGCCGCTGTCCCGCCACGCCACTATCCGCGCGCGAACAGGACGCCACGCACGCCAAAACCGCCACACCAAGAACCCCAAAAATCATCTTCATTTTCTTCCTCCGTACTTCCTGAACCGGCAGTATACAGGATTGCGCCGGAAGAGTGAAGGCGGCATACATAAAAAGCAGAATAATGGCGCATTTTTTTCGGTTTGGGAATTTGCGCCGCAAATTCCCAAACCGAAAAAAACCGGGCTTTCCGCTGCAAGTCCTCGGAAAGCGCCTTCGGCGCTTTCCTGTGGGCTTTCCGCTGCAATCCCTTGCGCGCGCCCCAGCGCAGCGCAAAATTGCGAAGCAATTTTGCGCCTCCCGCTCGGCGTAGTCTCCAGACTACGCCGTGTTAAAAGCAAGGCTCCTG